>JAQSXQ010000108.1 GCA_029256565.1 Mycobacterium sp. | reverse complement strand
GCGACCATCCGCAAGCGCGGCAGGCGGGTCAACCTCGTCGACGTGGAGCTGAGTCAGGGCGACCGGGTGGCCGTGCACGCGGTGATCACGCTCGCCGAACTCGAGACCGACGACGCACCGCTGCTGTCGGACAATCCCGTCATCCCGCTGATGACACCGGACCCGCCGCCGGGTCTCGACCCGATCGGTCCGGGACACCCGATGGCCGACATCGTGCATCTGGCGCGCGGGTGCGACATCCGCCCGTCGCTGACGACGATGCAGCCGCGTTCCGACGGTGGGCCGCCGGTCATCGAGTACTGGGTCCGCCCACGGGACTGCGCGCCGGACGTGCTGTTCGCGCTGGTGTGCGGCGACGTGTCGGCACCGGTCACCTTCGGCGTGAACAGGTTCGGCTGGGCGCCAACGGTGCAGCTGACGGCCTACCTGCGCGCCGTGCCCGCCGACGGCTGGTTGCGCGTGCTGTGCACGACGATGCAGATCGGGCACGAGTGGTTCGACGAGGACCACGTCGTGGTGGACGCCAAGGGCCACGTCATCGTGCAGTCACGCCAGCTGGCGATGGTGCCTGCCGAGGCGTGAGCCCGGCGGCGTGGGATGCTTCACCCCGTGTCGAGAATCGCGATTATTGGCGGCGGAAGCATCGGTGAAGCGTTGCTGGCCGGGTTGATCCGGGCCGGGCGGCAGGCGAAGGACCTCGCCGTCGCCGAGAAGAGCACTGAGCGCGCCAAGCACCTGTCCGAGACGTATTCGGTGCTGCTGACGTCGGTGGCCGACGCGGCGGAGAACGCCACCTACGTCATCCTGGCCGTGAAGCCCGCCGACGTCGCGGCCGTCGTCGGCGAGATCGCCGACGCCGTGGCGCGAGCGGAGGACGACAGCGCCGAGCAGGTCATCGTCTCGGTGGCGGCAGGCGTGGGTACGGCGTACTTCGAGTCCAAGCTGCCCGCCGGGTCGCCGGTGATCCGCGTGATGCCCAATGCGCCCATGGTGGTCGGCGGGGGAGTGAGCGCGCTGGCGCGCGGCCGCTACGCCACCGACGAGCAGCTCAAGGACGTCGCGGCGATCTTCGACGCCGTCGGCGGGGTCGTCGTCGTGCCCGAGTCCCAAATGGACGCCGTGACGGCGGTGTCGGGCTCTGGGCCCGCGTACTTCTTCCTGATGGCCGAGGCGCTCGTCGACGCCGCCGTGGACGCCGGCCTGCCGCGTCAGGTGGCCACCGATCTGGTGGCGCAGACGATGGCGGGTTCGGCCGCGATGCTCCTCGAGCGGCTCGACACCCAGCCGTCCGAGGGGGGTGCAGCAATGGACACCAGCCCGGCCCAGCTGCGGGCCACCGTGACGTCTCCGGGGGGTACCACCGCCGCTGGTCTGCGGGAACTCGAACGGGGTGGGCTGCGCGCAGCGGTCGGCAACGCCGTATCGGCGGCAAAAACCCGCTCTGAGCAGCTAAGAATTACATCTGAGTAGTTCATGAATTTCGGACGGATTACCCCACACCCGTCGCAATAACATCACCCGCCACGCTATTCTCCTCGTTGTATGCGCGTACCTGCGCCAGCGGTGGGGAAGCCGCTGGCAAGGACGTGCCTGATTGATTGGGTTGCGATGACGTCTATGAACGGACCATCGGCGCGCGATTCTGCTGGCGGCAAGGCTGCGCGTGACGCTGCCGCCGGCAGCGGCGACGGCGGCCAACCGGCACGTGCTCAGCAGTTCCTCACCGTCGCCGAGGTGGCCAGCCTGATGCGGGTCAGCAAGATGACGGTCTACCGGCTGGTCCACAACGGCGAACTTCCCGCCGTCCGGGTCGGCCGGTCCTTCCGGGTGCACGCCAAGGCGGTGCACGACCTCCTGGAGACGTCGTACTTCGACGCGGGCTAGCCAGGTCGCACCGAGGTGGCCACCGACGGGCGTTTTCGCTCCGCCGGTGCCTGCCGGGTAAGGTGACCAGGTCAGTTCACGGGGCGTATTCGAGATCGTCAGCCCCGGTTGTCCTCGGTTTTGCATAGGTAGCGGAGTAAATGGGTTCAGTCATCAAGAAGCGGCGCAAGCGCATGTCGAAGAAGAAGCACCGCAAGCTGCTTCGTCGCACCCGGGTGCAGCGCAGAAAACTCGGTAAGTAGTCCTTATTCGCGGCCGTTAGGCTGACGCGATGGATGCTGACGGGCGCTCGGGCGGGCGGCCCCCACAGGGGCCGGGCCAGGGCGGAGCTGCCGAGCCACGGGATCCGGTGCACCACCCGAAGGTGGTTCTGGTGACCGGCGCATGCCGGTTCCTCGGTGGCTATCTCGTCGCACGGCTGGCGCAGAATCCTCTGATCGATCACGTCATCGCGGTCGATGCGGTGACGCCGAGCAAGGATCTGCAGCGTCGGATGGGCCGGGCGGAGTTCGTCCGGGCCGACATCCGAAACCCGTTCATCGCGAAGGTCATTCGCAACGGCGACGTCGACACCGTGGTGCACGCGGCCGCGGCCTCCTACGCGCCGCGATCGGGTGGCCGGGCAGCGCTCAAGGAACAGAACGTCATGGGCGCCATGCAGCTGTTCGCCGCGTGCCAGAAGGCGCCGTCGGTGCGCCGGGTCGTCCTGAAGTCCACCTCCGAGGTCTACGGCTCGAGCGCGCACGACCCGGTGATGTTCACCGAGGACAGCAGCTCGCGCAGGCCGCCCGGCGAGGGCTTCGCCCGCGACAGCATCGACATCGAGGGCTACGCCCGCGGCCTGGCGCGACGCAGGCCGGACATCGCGGTGACGATCCTGCGGCTGGCCAACATGATCGGCCCCGGCATGGACACTGCGCTGTCGCGCTACCTGGCGGGACCGGTCGTGCCGTTCGTGCTGGGCCGCGACGCCCGCCTGCAGTTGCTGCACGAGCAGGACGCGCTCGGTGCCATGGAGCGCGCGACGATTGCCGGCCGCGCGGGCACCTTCAACATCGGCGCCTCGGGCATCATCATGATGTCGCAGGCCATCCGCCGTTCCGGGCGCGTGCGGCTCCCCGTTCCGAAATCGGCATTGTCTGCCGTTGATTCGCTGAGGCGCGCGACCCGTTACACTGAGGTCGATCGCGAACAGCTGAACTACTTGAGCTATGGACGTGTCATGGACACCTCACGGATGCGCAAGGACCTGGGTTATATCCCGAAGTGGAGCACGGCGGAGGCTTTTGACGATTACGTGCGCGGGCGCGCTTTGACACCGATCATCGACCCGCGCTGGGTACGCTCGGTGGAGAATCGCGCGGTAGCAGTGGCGCAGCGTTGGGGCCGGTAGGGCCAGGGGTCTGAACCGGGGTGGAAGAGGGTAATGACGTGGCGGGTGACTCGAAGGCGAAAGTAATTCCGCTGCACGGGAATTCAGGGCGGGCATCGGCTGCGCGCCGGTCCGCTGCGCGGGCGGAGAGTTCGCGCAGACACCCATCTCTGATGGCCGACGCCGGTACCCGCGCATCCGCCGAGCAGATCGCCGCGGTGGTCCGCGAGATCGACGAGCGGCGCAGTTCGGTAGGTGGCTCACCCGAATCCGACGATGCGCCCAACGAACTGGCCCAGCGCATCTCCGCGGTGGCCGACTTCGTGCACAAGCGGATGAGCGGTGACTACGAGGTCGACGAGTTCGGCTTCGACCCGCACCTCAACAACGCGATCTTCCTGCCTTTGCTGCGCGGGCTGTTCAAGTCGTGGTTCCGCGTCGAGGTGAGCGGCATCGAGAACCTTCCGCTCGACGGTGCGGCGCTCATCGTCGCCAACCATGCGGGCGTGCTCCCACTCGACGGGCTGATGGCCTCGGTGGCGGTCCACGACAACCATCCCGGGCACCGCGATCTGCGACTGCTCGCCGCCGACATGGTCTTCGACATGCCCGTGATGGGGCAGGCGGCGCGCAAGGCCGGGCACACCATGGCCTGCACTGCCGACGCGCATCGCCTCCTCGCCGCCGGTGAGCTGACGGCCGTGTTCCCCGAGGGTTACAAGGGCCTTGGCAAGCCGTTCCGCGACCGCTACAAGCTGCAGCGATTCGGTCGTGGCGGGTTCGTCTCGGCCGCCCTGCGCGCCCGCGCGCCGATCGTGCCGTGCTCGATCGTCGGGTCCGAGGAGATCTACCCGATGCTCGCCGACGTGAAGCTGCTGGCGCGGCTGTTCGGGCTGCCGTACTTCCCGGTGACGCCCCTGTTCCCGCTCGCGGGTCCGCTGGGCCTGGTGCCGCTGCCGTCCAAGTGGCACATCCAGTTCGGCGAGCCGATCGTCACCGAGGACTTCGACGAGTCGATGGCCGAGGACCCGATGGTCACGTTCGAACTGACCGATCAGGTGCGCGAGACCATCCAGCAGACGCTGTACCAGTTGCTCGCCAACCGCGGCAACACGTTCCTCGGCTAGTTCGAGCTGGCTAGTTCGAGCCCCTACTCGGCAGGGCTCTCGGGTGCCTGCGACCGCTGCCCGGCGACCATCCTGGCCAGTGCCGCATCGCGGCCTGCGGCGATCTTGGCGCTGACCTCGTCGGACTCGTGGCGGGACGCCTCACCGAACATCGTGACGATCGAGGTGAGCACCGGCTTGCCCTCGTCGTCGGTGACCTCGGCGCGGACCTCGGTGATCACGGCGCCGTGCGACTCGATGACCGAATCCAGGTACGAGTCGAACCACAGCTTGTCGCCCACCACGATGGGGCGGTGGAAGATCAGCTTCTGATCGCGGTGCAGGACGCGCTCGAGGTTGATCGGCACGTCGAACTGCTTGAAGATCTCGAGCTGCACGCGCCGCCCGGCCACCGCGACGAACGTCAGCGACGCGACCAGCGTGTCGTAGCCGCACTCCTGGGCAGCGGCTTCGGTGTAGTGCGCGGGATGGTCGTCCTTGACGGCCCTGGCGAACTCGCGGACCTTCTCGCGGTCCACCTCGAAGTAGTCCGGATACCGGTAGTGGGTTCCGATGATGTCGGCGGCGATGCTCATGGTTGGTGGTGCTCCCCGGGCAGTCGGTCTTGGCAGTCCAAGCGGCGCGAGCCTATCAGCGCCGGTCGGGGCGGCCTGCTCAGTTGCCGTCGCGGCGGGAGACCACCGCGGCCAGGGCCCCGCCCACGGCGCCGAGTGCGAGGGCCGACGGCACGCCGATCCTGGCGGCCTTGCGGGCCGTGCGGAAGTCCCGGATCTCCCAGCCACGCTTGCGCGCGACGTCGCGCAGCGCGGCGTCGGGATTGATCGCGACGGCAGTCCCGACCAGCGACAGCATCGGCACGTCGTTGTAGCTGTCGGAGTAGGCGGTGCAGCGCTTGAGGTTGAGGCCTTCCCGGATGGCCAGCGACCGCACCGCGTGGGCCTTGCCCGCGCCATGCAGGATCTCGCCGACGAGCCGGCCGGTGAACACGCCGTCGACCGACTCGGCGACCGTGCCGAGCGCCCCGGTCAGGCCGAGCTTCTTGGCGATGGTCGCGGCCAGCTCGTAGGGCGTCGCGGTCACCAGCCACACCTGCTGGCCCGCGTCGAGGTGCATCTGGGCGAGCGCGCGCGTGCCGGACCACAGCTTGTCGGCGATGATCTCGTCGAAGATCTCCTCGCCCAGCTCGGCGAGTTCGGACGTCGGGCGGCCCTCGATGAAGGCCAGCGCCTTGCGTCTGCCCTCGGCGACGTCGTCGCTGTTCTCCTTGCCGGTCAGCTGAAACTTGGCCTGGGCGTAGCCGAAGCGGGCGAGGTCGCCGTAGGTGAAGTACTTGCGCGCCGCCAGGCCCCTGGCGAAGTGCACCAGCGAGGAGCCCTGCACCAGCGTGTTGTCGACGTCGAAGAACGCGGCCGCGGTCAGGTCGGGAGGCGGTGCCTGCGGGGTCGTCGCCTGCGCCAGCACGCCGTTCTGGTCGACCAGCACCTCCGCGTCGGCGCGCGCGGCGGGATCGGCGTCAGCCCTGGAGTGGGACACGGTTCAACAGTAGGGGACGCGATACTGGCAGTCATGAGGCACTCATGAGCACCGGCGGGCAGGAGCGTAGCGACGCGGGGGATGGACACAGCGTGGAGTTGCTCACGCGTGCCGGCTGCAGCCTGTGCGAGCGGGCGGGCGCACAGCTCGCAGGCCTTGCCACCGAGCTGGGCTTCGAGATGACCACCACCGACGTCGACGCGGCCGCCGCGGCCGGGGACGCGACGCTGCGCGCCGAGTACGGCGACCGGCTGCCGGTGGTGCTGCTCGACGGGCGTGAGCACAGCTACTGGGAGGTCGACGAGGCGCGGCTGCGCTCGGACCTGTCGGGTTGACGGCGCAGAACGGCGGGTGTGACGCACGACGGGCTGTGACGTTGCTCAGCAATTTGGTTTCGTGACTAACCAACGACTACCTTTGGAAATCGTGGTGACGAGGCCATGAGCGTTCTCCTATTCGGCGTTTCGCACCGCAGCGCGCCTGTGACAGTGCTCGAACGTCTGAGCACCGACGAGTCCGATCAGGCCAAGATCGTCGAGGAACTCCTCCGATCCTCCCTGGTCACCGAGGCGATGATCCTGTCGACCTGCAACCGGGTCGAGGTCTACGCGGT
>JAQSXQ010000107.1 GCA_029256565.1 Mycobacterium sp. | reverse complement strand
GATGGCCAACCGGTTCGCATGCTGATCTCCCATCTGGCCCGGGATCGGGCAGTCACACGCTAGTCGGGCGGCGGCATTCGTCACGCACGTTTCGGCCGACGTTCGCCGTGGGCGCCCTCCCGGCGATCTCCAGCCAATCTCCACACGACCTTCATGCACCGTCACCCCGTCCGCGACAGCATCTACGAGAGACAGATCGGGACCGCAGGACGGTCCCCTACGAGAGGGAGACACATCATGAGGACCACCATCATCCGGGCCGCTCTGACTGCGACCGCCGCTGCAACGGCACTGGTGCTCGCCCCGGCGTCTCCCGCGGCAGCGGCGTCGTCGGCCGAATTGACCATCGCTCAACTGGAGGCGCAGGGCTTCGACGTGAAGGTCAACCGGATCGGCAGTGCGCCGCTCGACGAGTGCGACGTGACCGACGTGCGCAACGGCCGCGAGCAGAAGCGCTTCCAGCGCATCGGCGACGACCTGATCGAGGTCGTGTTCAAGCGGACCATCTCGGTGTCACTGGACTGCTCGCGTTGACTGCCGCCGCATACCTTGCCTACTGCGGCGACGCCTGGGCCGACGGCACGACGGTGAGCCGCAGTGCCGCGGCGGTCAGCGGCCCGACGACGCCGTCGACGTCGAGGCCCGGCGTGCGCCGCTGGAACTCGCGCACCGCCGCTTCGGTGGCCGGGCCGAACACACCGTCGATCGCCAAGTTTCCCGCGTACGCACGGTAGGCGTGCTTGAGCCGCCGCTGAACTCCTGCGACCAGCTCTCCCGACGAGCCCCGCTCCAGCAGTACGGCTGGCGAGACGTCGCCGAGTCGTCGGCCCACGTCCTTGCGGAGGACGTCCATGTCGATCGCGCCCGGATCCCACTTCCCCTGTGAGCGGCCCGCGTATTCGCGATGCCCGATGGTGCGGGCGACGGGAAGTCCGAGTCGACGGTGAATCGCGGCGCAGCATCGAACGAGCGCGAAGTACTGTGCGTCCGGCCAGTTCTCACGATGTGGCGCGGTAGGGCTCGTCCCGCTGTTCGCACATTCGATCCCGATCGTGTGCCGGTTCCCGCCATTGGTCGGCAACCAGGGATACCGGCCCGCGCCCGCGTGCCAGGCGACCCCGGCCGCGACGACCGTGACGGTGCCGTCGCGCGCGACGTGCAGTTGGGACAGCGGACCCGTCAGGTCGGGCCGACCCTCGGCGATCGATGCGGCGCTGGCGCGGTCCGATCCCGTGTGATGGACCATCACTCCGCGGACGTCGGCGAAGTCGCCGTGCCCGCGGCTGCGCCACCCGGGGTACTCGACGACGTCGGCTCCCTCCGCCCGTAGGACGTCGACGATCCACACGGGGTTCACCCCTCGCCCTCCTCACCTCGGCAACGGTCAAGGGTAAGTGTCCGTGGCTCGGGCACGCGAAAGGCGGCCGTGCGAACGAATCGCACGGCCGCCTCTAGCGGTTGGTTCGGTCTCGACCGACCCCGTCGGAGACTTAGCCCCGGTTGAAGAGGTTGCCGATGCCGCTCAGCAGGCCGTTGCCGGCCTGGCCCAGCTGGCTGATGGCGTTGGTGCCCGCCGTGCCGACCTGGGTCTGACCGTTCTGGACGGCGGTGCCGGTCTGCGAGATCGCGTTGGTGCCCGCGGTGCCGACCTGGATCTGACCGTTCGAGATCGCGGTGCCGGTCTGCGAGATCGCGTTGGTGCCTGCGGTACCGACCTGGATCTGGCCGTTCGAGATCGCGGTGCCCACCTGGGTGAGGAAGTTGGTGCCGGCGTTGCCCACCGAGGTGGTGGAGGAGACCGAGCTGCTGCCCGGGCTGAACTTGTTGCCGTTGTTCGTCACGGTGTTGTGCAGGTTGTCGGCACCAGCCGTGCCCGCGCCTGCGAGGGCGAAGCCCGTCGCGAGTGCAGCAGCACCGCCGGCCACTGCGACGCCCGACACGATCCTGCGTCCGATGGTTCCACTCATGAGATGTCCTCCCTGTCAGCAACGGTGTTGTTGTGTGTCCCGAAGTTACCACTGGATGGCCGTCGGAAACATTAACGACGGGAGAAACCTTTGGTTTCTTTTTCAGTTCGTGACCATTGTTTGGTTTGCCACTGGCAAAGACACCCCGCGAATCGCGGATGAACCATGCGGCGAGTAACGACTTCGAGACTTCGACGTCGTCGCCGGAGTCGGCCGATCGCTCGCGCCGAAAGGGCCTATGATCTGCGCAGTTCTGCCATAAAGCCAGGCCAGGGCTCACGCGGCGCTCGACTCGAACGGTTGCGCCGACGCCATCGTGCCCGCCACGTTGCTAATGCGCAGCTACCTGCAGTTCGAGACCGTGAATGGATGGCGTGCTTTGCCGCTGGCAATCGTCGAGGCGCCGCGAGAGCATTAATGTGAGTGAATTTTTTGACGTGACCGTAAAGTTGCCACAGGCAAACGTCAGCAAACTGTCATGGAAGATCACGTTCGGCATGCATCCCGCTGCCGAAGCGCCTGAATGGCGTGGCAGCGTCACGATGCGCCGTCGAGCGCCGGCGGTCCGGCCCCAGTCGCCTGCCACGGCACCGAGCACCAGGCCATCACTGCCGCTGACATCTTTCAAGATTTGCTGGTATTTGCTCCCAGCTATCGCTCGATGACCTACCCGAACGTGCTGCCGCTACGCCCGTACCTTCGCGGCAACGGTCATTGGAACGGGGCTGGGCTACCTAGAAGACGTTGCCCGGGGAACGACCTCAAGATCAGTCCCCCCGCCCGGCATGGCGATGCACAGCAGGTGCGGCGTTGACCCCAGGCCACCGCGACGACTTCCACGACCAAGCCATTGTCCGCTAAGGCTTTTCGCTGATCTTGGGCAGTCCCGCGAGGCGTGAGCCCAGCGCGCGTCGCCGACTGGAGAAAGCTGACTATCCGACTCGACGCCGGGCAAGAACCGTTCGTCGCCCCCGGCAAACCCCCGTGTGCGGTGGCCGTGATGTGCCTAGCGAAAATATTTTCGGGTTCGGTGGTTTGAGCCTCAGGGCACCAGGTTACTTCTAAGAGGTCTTCACAACCGTTGCTGCAAGGGAGTAGCTCATGGCACACACACAAGTTTCATTCGGCCGCAAGATCATGTCGGGCGTGGCAGTCGCCGGAGGCGCCGCGGCGCTTGCGACGGGAATGGCGCTGGCCGGCGCCGGAACCGCTGCTGCGGACAATCAGCAGAACGTGCTCACCGGAGACGGGAACAGGTTCTCGCCGAGTTCGGGCGTCTCGGCGGCAGCCTCCGACCCGGGCACGAACTTCTTGACCAACGTCGGCACCGCGATCTCGAACGCGCAGATCCAGCTCGGTACGGCAGGCACCAACGCGATCTCGCAGACGGGTACCGCCATCCAGAACGGGCAGACCCAGACCGGAACCGCCGGCACCAACGCAATCTCGCAAACCGGGACCGCCATCCAGAACGGGCAGACCCAGGTGGGCACCGCAGGCACCAATGCACTCACTCAGCTGGGACAAGCCGGCAACGGCTTCCTGAGTGGCATCGGGAACTTGTTCAACCGAGGCTGATATCGGCAACGAAAGTCGGTCGGCTGCGCGAGATCCATTCGCGCAGCCGACCTTCCGTTGGTGCGCCACCTGCCCGATCGAGGTGGCAGGGCATTTGCCCGGCCACCCTTCGACCGGGTTTACGCTGGTCGCAACAGCGGCGCGGTAGGGGAATACGCGTCCAAGCGAGAAGGTGGGTCGGCGGCCCTTGAGCGGACAGTCGCCGCGGTGGCAGACCGCCGCACGGATGCTCCGGCGCTCGGGCTTCGGCGCCACGGGGCCGCAGATCGACGCCCTCGTCGGGCGCGATTGGTCCGCCCACCTCGACGTCGTACTCGGCCTGGACCCGGACCGCGATCCGGGCGCCGTGGCCACCCCCCGGCCGACCCCGGTCACGCCACCGCTTCCGGGCAACGGTGCCCGAGCCAGTGATCTCGACGCGTTCACCGACAGGCTGGCGGCGCAGATGCACGAACTCACCTCGTGGTGGATCAGGCGCATGGTCGCCGTCGAGGAACCCGTGCACGAGAAGTTGACGTTCCTCTGGCACAACCACTTCGCGACGTCGGCGCAGAAGGTGCCCGTCGCCGAGTGGATGGGCCAGCAGAATCAGACGCTGCGCACGCTCAAACTGGGTGACTTCCGGACGCTGGCCGTGGCGATGCTGTCCGACGCCGCGATGCTGTACTGGCTGGACGGCGTGAGCAACACCGCCGCGCGGACCAACGAGAACCTGTCGCGCGAGTTCATGGAACTCTTCACGCTGGGACACGCCAACGGCTATTCCGAGGCCGACGTCCGCGAAGGCGCCCGGACGCTCACCGGCTGGTACATCGGGTACGGCGGCAGCACGCGCGTGGCGTATGGCTTCCACGACGGGGCGACGAAGACGATCCTGGGCCGCACGGGCAACTTCGACCATGCCGAATTCTGCGA
Organism: Mycobacterium sp.; assembly: GCA_029256565.1. GTDB lineage: Bacteria > Actinomycetota > Actinomycetes > Mycobacteriales > Mycobacteriaceae > Mycobacterium. The sequence continues at coordinate 2,076 of JAQSXQ010000107.1, read as the reverse complement.
CGTCGTGCTCAGCCAGCCTCAGTCCGCGGCGTTCGTCGCGGGCAGGCTGTGGCGGCAGTTGGCGTCCGACGAGCCCGCGTCGCCCGCGACGTTGGGCCGCCTGATCGCTGCCTACGGTCCCCGCCGCGACCTGCGTGCGCTGACCAAGGCGATCCTGCTCGATCCCGAGTTCGCCTCCGCGACGGGGACGATGGTGTGTTCGCCGGTCGAGTGGACCGTCGGGTTGATCCGCTCGCTGAAGGTGCCTCTTGCCGACCCGCACCTGATGGACGCCATCCTGATCGCGCTGACCGTGATGCGGCAACGCCCCTTCTACCCACCGGACGTAAACGGGTGGCCCCATGGCCCCGCGTGGCTGTCGACGATCGGCACGGCCGCACGAGTGTGGGCCGCGGAGAAGTTCGCGAGCCTCGGCGACCTGTCCACCATCGAGCAGGCAGCCCGCACCGACCGCGTCGACGCCGTCGGCTATCTCATCGGCGTCGGCGGCTGGACCGACCGCACCGCCGCGGTTCTCGACGGCCTGGCCGACGATCCTCGGCGCATGGTCGCGGCCGCCGTCAACAGCCCCGAGTATCTGACGGTGTAGGCGACTGACGATGTCCGAGATGAACCGTCGCAAGTTCCTGATCGCCGGAGCCGGCGTGGGAGCCGCGGGCCTGCTGTCGGGCGTGGCAGCGGTGTCGCTCCCCGATCTGCTCGACGCGGGCAGACAGCGGCCGATGCCGGAGAAGAGCGGCATCCTGGTGATCGTCACCCTGTACGGCGGCAACGACGGCATCAACACGGTGATCCCGTACGCGGACAACGCCTATCACGATGCACGTCCCGACCTCGCGTACGCGCCGGGCGAGGTGCTGCCGCTGGACGGACAGCTGGGCCTCAACCCGGCCCTGACCGGAATGGCGGAGCTGTGGCGCCGGAAGCGGCTGGCGATCGTGCGTGGCGTCGGCTACCCCAACCCGGACCGCAGCCACTTCCGTTCCATGGACATCTGGCAGACGGCATCGCCGAACGACGCCGTGCCGACGGGCTGGATAGGCCGGTGGCTGGACGCCAGCGGCGACGATCCCCTGCGCGCCATCAACGTCGGCGCCGTCCTGCCGCTGATGGCCGTCGGCGAGAAGCACGTCGCGTCGGCGCTGTCCGAGACGATCCCCCGCATCCCGACCGACATCGCCGAGACCCTCAGCGCCATGGCCGACGACGATCCCCGCGACACCCCTGCGATGCGGGCGGTGCGCCGGACGTACCGGGCGACGAGGGTCACCGAACCCGAATTCGGCAGGGTCATCAAGGGCGTCGATCCCGCATCTGCGGGCCGCAGCGCCGACGTCGAATCCCTTTCCGCTCAACTGGACGTCGTCGCGCGATGCGTCAAGGCAGCGGTGCCGACCCGGGTGTACATGGTGTCCCTCGGAGGGTTCGACACCCACGCCGACGAACGAGGCACGCAGGAGGAACTGCTCCGCACCCTCGACGATGCGCTGACGCCGTTCCTGGCCCAGATGCGCACCAACATGTACGGCCGCAACCTGGTGGTCATGGCGTACTCCGAGTTCGGGCGGCGCGTGGCTGCCAACAGCTCGCAGGGCACCGACCACGGCGCGGCGGGTCCGGTCTTCTTGATGGGCGCACCGGTGAAGGGCGGCTTCTACGGTGACGAACCCAGCCTCACCGACCTCGTCGACGGTGACCTGAAGACGACGACGGACTTCCGCGACGTCTATCACGAACTCCTGAGCAAGACGCTCAAGACGGATCCCGTCCCGTCGGTCGGGCTCGGTCGGCGGGACGTCGGCTTTCTCTGAGGCCGGCGGGACGTCGGCTTCCTCTAAGCAGGTTCCTCTAAGCAGGTTTCCTCTAAGCCGCAGTGGTGCAGCCCGTTTCGGAGACGGACCCGCATGCGACCAGTGCCGCGTCCGCCGTGGGCGCGGGCGTCGGCGCGAAGTCCGGCTGCTCGGGCGGGAGCAGCGGGAAGATCCGTGCGCCGGTGACGCCGGTGAGGAAGGCGACGATCTGCGCGGGCACGTTGGTGGCGACGTAGAGGCCGTCGAACACCGCGTTGAACGGCAG
>JAQSXQ010000106.1 GCA_029256565.1 Mycobacterium sp. | reverse complement strand
GGTCGTGCCGCGGACGATCAGGGTGGGATCGAGCACGACGTCCTCGTCGGCGGGGTCGCCCTCGAGCATCCGGATCGCGATCCGCACGGCATGACGCGCAATCTCCGGTGCGTCCTGATGCACGGTGGTCAGGTCGATCCTCGGGTTGTCCGAGAGGCGGCTGTCGTCGTAGCCGATCAGGGATAGATCCCCCGGGACGTCCACGCCCGCCCGGGTGAACACGTCGAGCAATCCGAGAGCGCATCGGTCGTTGCCTGCGAGCACCGCGGTGGGCAGCTCCGGCTGTTCGAGCATGGTTCGGGCGGCCGCAGCGCCCGCGAACTCGTTGTGCGCGCCGGGAATTACCCGGGCGTACTCCGCGAGGCCTTGCCGTCGCATCGCCGTCAGATAGGCCCGGCGGCGGTCGGCGGACCCGGGGTCGGAGCCGCCGTCGACGTGGTGAATGTCGCGGTGACCGAGTTCCACGAGGTACTCGACGGCCTGCCGCATGCCCTTGGCGTCGTCGGTGCGCACGGTTGCGGGCCGTGCTCCCGCGGAGCGACCCGACAGCCTGCGTCCGACCACGACGACGGGCACCCGTTCGGCGAGGGAGCGCAGATACCCGGTCTCCGCGGTCGGGCCCAGCAGGATGAGCCCGCCGCATCGGTGGCTCAGCAGCGCTTCCACCGGCACCGCTTCGTCTCGGTCGTGCAGGTTCGCCGACAGGAGCACCTCGTAGCCCAGTTCCTCGGCTGCCGGGTAGATCCCGGTGACGAGTTCGGCTTCGAAGAGTTGTCGGACGTCCATCAGAACTCCCAGCGTGCGGCTGCGACCGCGCGCGAGTAGACGTGCGGCGGAATCCGGTCGGTAGCCGAGTTCGGCGGCCACGGCGAGTACTCGCTCCCTGGTGTCCTTACTGGCCCCGGGTTTGCCGTCGAGGATGAACGAGACCAGCGTCCGCGAGACACCCGCCTTGGCGGCGACGTCGGCCATCGTGGGGCGCCGAGCGTTTCCCGCGGGTGCGGGTGTGGTCCCCATGTGAATCTCCCTGGGTTGTGACGGTTGACACAGCGGGCTGTCACGCCCATATTAGACCTAACGCGCGCAACTAACGCGCTTTAGTCGAAAACGGATGCGAGGTGTCGAAGCCATGAGGTTCGGGGTCTACACGGCGGTTCTGCACGACATGCCCTTGCCGGCCGCGCTTTCCGTGATCCGGTCCCTCGGGCTCGAGGGGGCGGAGGTCAACGCCGGAGGGTTTCTCCCGACGCCGCACCTGCCCGTCGACGATCTGCTCAGCGGACGCATCGAGCCGGCCGAGTACCTGACCGCCTTCGAGGAGTCGGAAGTCGCCCTCACCGGGCTCAACGTCAACGGCAATCCGCTGCACGCCGACCCAGAGGTGGGGCCGGAGGACGCAGAAGACCTGCGTCGGGCGATCAGGGTGGCGTCGCTGCTCGGCGTCGACCGCGTCGTCACCATGTCGGGGCTGCCGGCAGCTCACCGGGGCGGTCAGTGGCCTGCCTGGCACGTCAACCCCTGGGACAGCGGCTATCTCGATTCCCTGGACTACCAGTGGGATGCCGTGGCGGTGCCGTTCTGGCGGGAGATCGACGCGCTCGCCCGCGACCTCGGCGTCAAGGTCTGCATCGAGATGCACCCGCAGAACCTCGTGTTCAACCCTCCCACCCTGGAGCGCCTGGTGGACAGGTGCGGTGCGACGAACGTCGGTGCGGAGATGGATCCCAGTCACTTGTTCTGGCAGGGCATCGATCCCGTCGCCGCAATCGACCACTGCCAATCCGACGTCGCTCGGCGGTCGGCACACCGTCAACACCTGGCCGGAGGACTCGAGTTGGGACTTCGTCGCCGTCGGCCGCGGACACGACGTCGAGTTCTGGGCGCGCTTTCTGTCGGCACTCGACCGCGTCGACCCCGACATCGCGGTCAACATCGAGCACGAGGACGTCGAACTCGGCCGACTCGAGGGTCTCGAGATCGCCGCAACCACATTGAAGACCGCCAGTGCCTCTGCAGCACAACCCGTTTGATACTTCGTCCACTCAAGGAGCCATCGCCATGTCGACGTCGACGACCACGGACCCAGCGTCCGGACGCTTCCTCACCAAATTGACCGTGATCGCCACCCTCGGCGGCCTGCTGTTCGGCTACGACACCGGCGTCATCTCCGGTGCACTGCTCTACATGAAGGACGACCTCGCCCTCAGCGCCTTCGGGGAGGCGACGGTCGTGAGTTCCCTGCTGTTTCCCGGTGCCGCCTTCGGCGCCCTGTTCGGTGGACGGGTGGCCGACCGGATCGGGCGCAAGCGCAGCCTGCTGGTGTGCGCCGGACTGTTCCTGGTCGGCGCACTCGGTTGCGCCCTCGCCCCGAACGTCGAACTCATGGTGGCGGCGCGGATCGTGCTCGGCCTCGGCGTCGGAGCGGCCGCCGTCACCTGCCCGCTCTACCTCGCGGAGATGGCACCCGCCGAACGGCGCGGTCGCATGGTGACCATCAACGAGTTGATGATCGTCACCGGCCAGATGCTGGCCTTCGCGACGAACGCCCTGCTGGACCACTTCATCCAAGACCCACACGTGTGGCGGATGATGCTCGCAGTGGCCGTGGTACCCGCCATCGCGCTCTTCGTCGGCATGTTCGCCCTGCCGGACTCGCCGCGCTGGTACGGACTTCAGGGCCGTATGACCGAAGCGCGCAATGTGCTGGGGCTCAGTCGCACACCTGCCGATGCCGACGCGGAGTACGCGCTGATCGTCGAGCACACCAGTCACATGCTGAAGACCAAGAAGACCCCGCTCAGCGTCATCCGCGACGTGCCGTGGATCCGACGGGTGGTGGTGATCGGTTGCGGTCTGGCGATCGTGCAGCAGGCCACCGGCATCAACACGGTCAACTACTACGCACCGACGATCCTCGAGGAGAGTGGGCTCGGCGTCAGCGCGTCTCTGGTGGCGACCATCGCCGTCGGGGTGACCTCGGTGGTGACCACCATCATCGGCATCGTTCTGCTGGGGTTCGTCGGCCGACGCACGATGCTCCTGATCGGGTTCGCGGGGGTCGCCGGCTCCCAGCTGGCGCTGTCGCTGGTGTTCCTGATGGCGGAGTCGACCACCCGCAGCTACGTCATCCTGGCCTGCATGATCCTGTTCGTCGGCTTCGTGCAGATGTTCATCGGTACCTGCGTGTGGTTGCTGCTCTCGGAGATCTTCCCGCTCAGCATCCGCGGATTCGCCATGGGCATAGCGGTTTTCGTACTCTGGTGCACCAACGCCATCATCTCCTTCGCCTTCCCGGTGCTCAACTCGGCGCTCGGGTCCACCGGCACGTTCCTGCTGTTCGTCGTGGTGAACCTCGGTTCGTGGGTCTTCGTGCACCGGTTCGTTCCGGAGACGAAGGGAACGTCGCTCGAGGAACTCGAAGAGCGATTCGAAGCCCAGGATGGCCGGGGGATGGCGCAGATGGCCCCTGCCTAGACTCGCGGGTCGACACGCTGGCGCCGCCCGGGAATCCCTCCCCGGCGGCGCCCACGTCGTCTGACCGGCCGAAACGAGCCTGGTCGGTCCGCCCCGGCATTTGACCTGCAGTCCGAATGTCCTAACAAAGTCTTGACTTTCCGGTGTGAGCCGTATTACATCACCGGTGAGGCGTGTCGCAGCGCACGGTCCCACCGGATCGACGACGCGGCCCGGCGGGTGTCGAGACAAGGAGACAGACAATGGCGTTCAAGCGGCTTGCGGCGATCGTGGGAGCGGGCGTACTGGCGGTGAGCATCGTGTCGTGTTCGTCGACCGGTGGGAAACCGGAGTCGTCCGGCGAGGGCGGAGGCGGCGGAACCGTCGACACGCCGCGCATGACGATCGCGATGATCACGCACGAAGTCCCCGGCGACTCGTTCTGGGACCTCGTCCGCAAGGGCGCCGAGACCGCGGCGAAGAAGGACAACGTCGAACTGCGCTACTCGAATGACCCCGAGGCACCCAACCAGGCCAACCTGGTGCAGAGCGCCATCGACAGCGACGTCAAGGGCATCGCCGTGACGCTGGCGAAGCCCGACGCCATGCAGGCCGCCGTGAAGGCGGCAGAGGCCAAGGGCATCCCGGTCGTGGCCTTCAACGCAGGCATGGACGCCTGGAAGGGGATGGGCGTCAAGGAGTACTTCGGCCAGGACGGCTTCATCGCGGGTCAAGGTGTCGGTGACCGACTCCGCGGCGAAGGCGCCACCAAGGCACTGTGCATCATCCAGGAACAGGGGCACGTCGACCTCGAAGCCCGGTGCGCCGGCGTGAAGTCCACGTTCCCCGCCACCGAGATCCTCAACGTCAACGGCAAGGACATGCCGTCGGTGGAATCCACGATCACCGCCAAGCTGCAGCAGGACGCCGGCATCGACTACATCGTGGCGCTCGGTGCGCCATTCGCGCTGACCGCGGTGCAGTCCGCCAAGGGCGTCGGCAGCGACGCGAAGGTCGGCACCTTCGACACCAACGCCGCACTGGTCGACGCGATCAAGGCAGGCGACGTGCAGTGGGCCGTCGACCAGCAGCCATTCCTGCAGGGCTACCTCGCCATCGATTCGCTGTGGCTGTATCTGAGCAACGGCAACGTGATCGGCGGCGGCCAGCCCACGCTGACCGGGCCCGCGTTCATCGATCAGTCGAACATCGATGCGGTGGCCGAGTACGCCAAGAACGGAACACGGTGACGGGAACGTGCGCACCGGTGACACGACGCTGACCACAACCGGCGGAGAGGCAAGGCCATGACAACTCAGGCAGACCTGAACATGGGAGACCGCAAGGTCGTCCACGACGAACGGGTGAAGGAGCGCAATCGACTGCAGCGCTTCCTGATCCGCCCCGAGATGGGCGCTGGCATCGGTGCCATCGGCATCTTCGTCTTCTTCTTGGTCGTCGCGGCACCGTTCCGCGAGGCGTCGTCGCTGGCGACCGTGCTCTACGCGAGTTCCACCATCGGGATCATGGCGTGCGGTGTCGCGCTGTTGATGATCGGCGGCGAATTCGACCTCTCGGCGGGCGTTGCGGTGACGTTCAGCTCGCTGGCGGCGTCGATGCTGGCGTTCAACCTGCACCTCAACCTGTGGGTGGGGGCGGCGCTGGCGCTCGTCCTGGCGCTGAGCGTCGGCTTCCTCAACGGCTACCTGGTGATGAAGACCAAGATCCCCAGCTTCCTGATCACGCTCAGCTCGTTCTTCATGCTCGCCGGCATCAACCTCGCGGTGACCAAACTGGTTGCCGGACAGGTGGCGACGCAAAGTGTCAGCGACATGCAGGGCTGGGCATCGGGCCAGTGGGTGTTCGCCCACGCGTTCACGGTCTTCGGCGTGCAGGTCAAGATCACCGTGCTGTGGTGGCTGCTCTTCACCGCGGTGGCGACGTGGGTGCTGTTCAAGACCAAGATCGGCAACTGGATCTTCGCGGTCGGTGGAGACGCCGACAGCGCACGCGCAGTGGGCGTCCCGGTGACGAAGGTCAAGATCGGGCTGTTCATGTTCGTCGGCTTCTGCGCCTGGTTCGTCGGCATGCACCTGTTGTTCAACTTCAACACCGTGCAGTCCGGTCAGGGCATCGGCAACGAGTTCTTCTACATCATCGCCGCGGTGATCGGCGGCTGCCTGCTCACCGGCGGCTACGGAACGGCGATCGGCGCCGCCATCGGCGCGTTCATCTTCGGCATGACCAACCAGGGAATCGTCTACGCGGGCTGGGATCCCGACTGGTTCAAGTTCTTCCTGGGCGCGATGCTGCTCTTCGCGGTGATCGCCAACAATGCCTTCCGCAACTACGCAGCGAAGAGGTGACCCGATGACTGCAACGGTCGAAACCCAGCCGAGCGAGGCCCCGTCCGGCGGCAAGGTGCCGCTCGTCGAACTCAAGAACGTCGGCAAGTCCTACGGCAACATCACCGCCCTCAAGGACATCTGTCTGCGCGTCCACGCCGGCGAGGTCACCGGAATCCTCGGCGACAACGGCGCCGGGAAGTCCACGCTCATCAAGATCATCTCGGGCCTGCATCAGCAGACCGACGGTGAACTGCTCGTCGACGGCGAGCCGACGACGTTCAACTCGCCGGCCGACGCGCTGAGCAAGGGCATCGCCACGGTGTACCAGAACCTGGCCGTCGTCCCCCTGATGCCGGTGTGGCGCAACTTCTTCCTCGGCCAAGAGCTGCGCAAGAAGTCGTTCCCGTTCTCCCTCGACGCGAACGCGATGCGGGCCACCACGCTGACCGAGCTGTCGAAGATGGGCATCGATCTGCCCGACGTCGACGTCCCGATCGGATCGCTGTCGGGCGGGCAGAAGCAGTGCGTCGCGATCTCCCGGGCCGTGTTCTTCGGTGCCCGCGTCCTGATCCTCGACGAGCCGACGGCCGCCTTGGGCGTCAAGCAGTCCGGTGTGGTGCTGAAGTACATCACCGCGGCCAAGGAGGCAGGCTTCGGCGTCGTGTTCATCACGCACAACCCGCACCACGCGCACATGGTCGGTGACCACTTCGTCCTACTCAATCGCGGCCAGCAGAAGCTCGATTGCAGCTACGACGAGATCACCCTCGAGCACCTGACCCAGCAGATGGCGGGCGGCGACGAGTTGGAGGCGCTGTCGCACGAACTGGGGCGCAAGTAGCGCTCACCCCCCTGACCCCCATGCCCCGCCGACCGATTGGTCGGCGGGGCCTACGGGTATGTGGGGGACATGACCTCGAGCACCCCGAAGACAGAAGACGCAGGCCCGCGCACCGTGAGCCGGAGCGTGCAGGTCGCCGCGCCCGTCGCCGACGTGTTCGCACTGATCGTCGACCCGCACCGGCACCCCGAGATCGACGGGTCGGGCACCGTGCGGGACGTCGACGTGAAGGGCCCGCACCGGCTGCACCAGGGTGACGCGTTCACGGTGGGCATGACGCAGTACGGGGTGCCCTACAAGATCAAGTCGAGGGCGACGGCAGTCGAGGAGAATCGCCTCGTCGAGTGGCAGCACCCGCTCGGCCATCGATGGCGCTGGGAACTGACCGAGGTCAGCCCTGGCACCACGAAGGTCACCGAGACCTTCGACTACTCGACCGCGAAGGCACCGTTCTTCATCGAGCTGACCGGCTTCCACAAGAAGAACGCCGAGGGCATCGAGTCGACCCTGACGGCGCTCGCCGAGCGGTTCGCGTAGGCGGCCTGCGTCAGCGCGGAGGCAGCCCCGCCGCCCGGTAGGCCGCGTCGACCAGCGCCATGTTCGCCACCGCGTCATCGGCAGCGAGGGGAAGCGCGGTGCCGGCCTCCACGTGCGCGGCGAACGCCTCGAGCTGGTAGGCGTACGTCGGCCGTGCGCCGAGACGCTCCACGGTCGTCCCGGAGGCGGTGCGCAGAGTCAGCCGGTCGTCGACGTGGGGCCGGATGAAGTCGTGCACGTGCATGTCACCGGCCGTTCCGATGATGCGGTAACTGAACGAATAAGCCTCGGCCAGCATCGAATTGGTCGACAGACCGGTCGCGCCGCCAGGAAACTCGACTTCGACGTCGCACCGCGAGTCGACGTCCGCCGTCCGCGTCTCGGCCTGCGATCGCACCACGGCGGGCGCTCCCTCGATGCCCGGCACCGACAGTCGGCCGAGCGACCGCATCACGTGCAACCCGTAGCAACCGAGGTCCATCAGCGCACCGCCCGCGAGGTCGTAGAACCAGCGCGGATCGGACTCGGGCGGCGCTGGCATGGCCATGTGCACCTCGACCCGGGTCACCTCACCGAGGGTCCCGTTGGCGGCGAGGTCGAATGCCCGTTGCGTGAGCGGGTGGAAGTAGTAGTGGAAGCCCTCCAACACGGTGACACCGGCTGCCTCGGCGGCCTCGACCACCTCGGCGGCCTCGAACGCGTTGCGGGCGAAGGGCTTCTCGCTCAGTACCGGCTTCCCGGCCGCGATCGCCGCCAGGTTCCACGGTGCGTGCAACCCGTTGGCCAGCGGGTTGTAGACGACGTCGACGTGCGGGTCGTCGATCACGTCCTGATAGCTCCCGACGACCCGCTCGACGCCGTACTTCTCGGCGAAGACCTCGGCCCGCGAGCGGTCACGCGCGGCGACCGCGACCAGTCGGTGCCCCAACTCGGCGGCAGGACCGACGATTGCCGACTCGGCGATGCGCGATGCGCCCAGAATCCCGATGTGGAGCTCTGGCTCGCCGTCGAGGATGGTGTCCTGTTCCAGCACGAACCAGCCGTCGAATCCGTTGTCGCGCAACACCGAGACGATTCCCGCGATGTCGACGTCGCCAGTGCCGAGCGGGGTGTACATGCCCGCCTTCACGGCCTCGGTGTAGGTCAGCTCACCCGATTGCACGCGGCTCGCCAGCGCTGCGTCGACGTCCTTGAGGTGGGTGTGCGCAACGCGGTGAGGTACGGCCTTCGCCAACTCGAGCGGGTCTGTTCCGCCGATCATCAGGTGCCCGGTGTCGAGGCACAGCGGGATCGCCGAACCCTCCAGCACGCGGTCGACGTCGGCTCGCGTCTCGACCATCGTGCCCACGTGCGGGTGCAGCACCGCGAGCAGACCTTCGCCCGCGACGATGGCCGCGAGCCGGTCGAGGTTCGCCAGCAGCGTCGCCCACTGAGCATCGTCGAGTACGGGACGCACGTCGTACCCGTCCAACCCCGTCGTGGCGGCCAGCACGACCACACCGGCGCCTGCCGCCCGCAAGGCGGCCAGGGGTGCGGCGAGGTCGTCCGCCGGATCGTGGGCGGCGTCGTGCAGCACGACGGGGACGAACCCGCCGACGCAGGCCAGGTCGTGGCCCGCCAGCACTGACGTGAGGGCTTCGGTGTCCGACGGCAGGAAGCCGTCCGGCCCCAGCTCGGTCGCCGTCAGTCCCGCGTCGCGCATCTCGGTTAGGACCCGCTCGCGGTCCAGCTGATGGCCCCAGCCCGGTACCTCGCACACGCCCCAGGAAATTGGCGCCCCGGCGATCTTGATTCCGGTCACGAGTTCCGCACCTCGTCCAGCGTGACGGGCGTTCCCCGCTTGAGGGACTCGGTGGCGGCCTCGGCCAGCCATGCCACCTCGACCGCGTCGGCCACCGTCGCGCCGAGGACCGGGCCGCCCTTGGTCACCTCGACGAACGCCGCCAGCTCGGTGCGGAACGCCTCGGTGAAGCGGTCCATGAAGAAATGGTGGGCCGGGCCCTGCGGAAAGTCGTTGTCGGGATCGGTGTTTCGCAGCGGAACGCCCTGATCCCAGCCGGCGGCAACGCTGTCGTCGAAGCCGTGGACTTCGAGGCGGCAGTCGTATCCGCGGGCGTTGTAGCGGGCGTTGGACACGACGCCGAGCGCACCCCCGTCGAACTTGACGATCACCGCAGCGGTGTCGACGTCGCCGTATTCGGCGAACAGCGGATCGCCCTGCACCGTGCCGGTGGCGTACACCTCGACGGCGCGCTGCCCGGTGATCCAGTTGATCACGTCGAAGTCGTGGACCGCGCAGTCGCGGAAGATCCCGCCCGAGCCCTTGATGTACTCCAGCGGCGGGGGCGCGGGGTCCATCGTCGTGCTGCGCACCGTGTGCAGGACGCCAAGCGATCCGTCGTCGACGGCGCGCTTGGCGGCGGCGAACGCGGCGTCGTACCGGCGTTGGTAGCCGACCTGCACCGGCACGCCGGAGGCCAGGATGGCCTCGGCGACGCGGGCACTTTCGACGGCCGTTGAGGCAATCGGCTTCTCGCAGAACGTCGGGATGCCCCGTTCGACGGCGGCCAGGGTCAGCTCGGCGTGGGCGGGTGTCGCGGCCGCGACGACGACGCCGTCGACGCCGGAGGACAGCAGTTCGTCGACCGTTGCGACGAACTTCGCGCCGTGCTTGGCGGCGACGGCCTCGGCGACATCGGTGCGCTCGTCCGTGATCACCAGCCCGTCGAGACCCGCCAAGTTGCCGAGGGTTTCGGTGTGGAAGGCGCCGATGCGACCCAGTCCGATCACTCCGAGGGTGGTCATGCAAGTCTCCGTTCGAGTTGAGCTGCGAGGGTGTCGTCGAGTGCTTCCGGGGTGAGGCGAGAGGCCAGAGCGGCCAGCACGGTGTCCACCTGGCTGGGTGGGGCGAGACTGCCGATCGGCTGGTCCCGGTCGAGGTTGGTGGGAAACGCGTAGCCCTCGGCGGTCGCGTTGACCGCGTTGCGGACGTCGCGGTCCGAGCGGCCCGCGGCCTTCATGGCGAGGAGCGACGGGTAGATGGCCCGGACCATCGCGGTGCGGTCCATCGCCTCCATCGCCCGCCCGAACGGCGACGAAATCTGCAACAGGTTCGCCATGCGGCGGATGTCGGCCGAGGTGTTGGCACCGGCACCGTGCATCAGCGCGGGGTTGAAGAAGACCGCGTCGCCCTTGCGTAGCGGCAGCTGGACGTGGTGGTCGGCGAAGTAGTCGATGAACTCCTGGCGGTAGAACGCGACGTAGCCTGCGGTGAACCGCTGTGAGTGCGGCAGCAGCATCGTCGGGCCGCTCTCGAGTGGCATGTCGCAGTGGGCGACGGCGCCCTGCAGGGTCAGTGCCGGCGACATGGCGTGTACGTGGGCGGGGTAGGCACTCAGCTGATCCGGGTCGACGAAGCCGAGGTGGTAGTCGCGGTGCGGAACCTGCGCTCCGCCATCGGGATTCACGACGTTGACCTGCGAGGTCACCTGGTAGCGCGGGCCGAGCCACGCTTCGCAGACGAGCGCCAGCGCATCGGCGGCGTAGTAGTCGGCGAATACCTCGGGGGAGTGCAGCGCCAACTTCTGCGCAGCGTTCCAGATCCGGTCGTTGGCGCCGGCCTTGCCGAAGTGGTCGCCCGCGAC
>JAQSXQ010000105.1 GCA_029256565.1 Mycobacterium sp. | reverse complement strand
CAGCGAATCCAACAGCGGTTGCCCGACGGCCACGACCGAATCCCTGATCGCGGTCGTGATGGTGTCGAAGGCCCCGACGAAGTTCAGTGCCAGGACTTCTTGGATGACCTCGACCGTGACGCCAGGGATCGCCAGTAGCGAATCCACGGCGCCAACCCCGGCCTTGCCCAGCCCGGCAAGGTAGACAGCCCAATTCGCGGCCCAGTTGCGAATCTGCTGCCGGACGATCGGCAGCGTCAAGATGTAGGGCACCTCGAACGCAGTGAGTTCGACTTGAGTCGAGGCGGCCACTGCCGCTGCCCGCGCTTGCACCGAAAGCGCTTGCGGCGCCACCGGCGAAATGGGTGCCAAGGCAATGGCGCCGACGCCGACCAACGCCACACCCGTGGTGAACCACGGCCTCATCGAAGTCTCCATGCCCATCCCCACGTCATCGAATAAACCGGATCAAGATCACACTAAACCGCCGCCACCACTTCCGAGGCGAAACCACTACCCCATCGGCATCTCGGGCATGGGTACGTTGCAGCGATTGCGGAAGTCGGCGGCAGCCTGTCGGACCCCCCGTAGCTCGTCACTCACCCGCGGGTTCGCCTGGAAGTACGCCTCGATCTCGGTGCGCATCTGGTCCCGTGGCTTCCCCTTGAGACCGGTGAAGAATGCGTTGACGTCCGGGTGGGTGAACAGATAGGTCGACGTTCCGGCCGACACTCCGGACATCACGCCGGCTAAGTCGGCAGCCGTGCAGTTGGGCGGATCCGCGACGGCCGGAGCTGCGGTGCCTACGAGAACTGCGCCGGCGACGACACCGGCAGCAATCGTGTTCCGAATGAACATGTTCTGGACTCCTCTTCGATTCAGTAGCGCCATGTCATGGGATCTCAACGTGGACCAATGCCACCACCGCCACCGCCACCACCTGGGCGACCGGGACGACCGGGATCCCAGATCACGTCGACATCCCATCCGTCGTCGCAATACCAGGGATCGGCACAGTAGGACGGGTACGCGGGGCCGGCCAAGGGTGGCGTCGGGCCCCCACCGCGGACGGTTCCCTGCCCACACACCGTCGAATTGCCGGCTTGCACGCAGTCGGCCAGTGCGTGGGGTGTGACGACGACGCCGACGGGCACGAGCGACAGGGCTGCCAAACCCACACCGAGGCAACGCTTGACCAGTAGTGCCACTGTTCCTCCTGGACTAGTCGGCCCACCGAAGTCGACAATCCGCAGACACGATCGAACCGCGTACGCGGAACGGTAGTCCGCATCGACGCGTGGGGGGCCGACTGCGACGAATTCACGATCGACATGCGAACGATGATTGCGTTGACAACCAAATCGGTTGCCCTCGTGCGGTATCAGGCACGCTAACTGCAACCATTCCGCCATTCGGCCGACAGCGTCCTCGTCCAATCACGACTCTGCAGTGTGCGGCGGTGTTACCGTCCGCCTATTCCGTCCTTCAGGAGGGCCGACACATGGTTGCGAACTCGAACGACTGGAGCAGGCCGGCGGCAATGGCCATCCCGCCGGAGGGGTATTTCGAACTCGAGCGCGGTCGATACGGCCCGACATATCCGAGAACGCCTGCCTGTCACGGTTTCTCGATCATCGCGAAGGTCAAGGAGGGCCGCGAGGAGATCGTTCGCGCGTATGGCAAGACGATCGAGGAGACCATCGCCGCCAGTCCCGACGCCCTCGCCCCGCTGCGCTTGCACTACCTGCGGTGGGTGCTGTTCGACGTGGGCTCCGGACTGCACTTCCAGTATCAGGGCATCTTCGACACGGATTTCGACAAGTACACAGAGGACGCAGTCCAACTCTTCAGCGCCACGGGGATCACTACCGTTTTCACCAATCTCGAGGGTTTCCCGGAGGACTGGAAGGAGAACCCCGACGCGTTCATCAAGTTCGTCCGGGATCACCAGGCTCCCAGCTTCCTCGAATACGGCGAGTACCCGTATGTGACGGCGGAGGAGATCAAGAAGGCGCTGCGACTGAAGGCGGCCTTCTCCGACATGCTGGATCAGATGCAATAGATGCTCGAACTCGACGACATTCAGCACATCCTGCTGACACGAACGCCCGCGATCACCGGACGGTACGAGTTCCTGACGTTCGATACGCCGGCCGGCGGGCGAGCGTGGCTGACGGCGCTGGCCGATCTGGTGCAGTCAGCCGACGACGCGTCGGCCACGATGGACGAATCCGAGCGTTGGGTGACGCTGGCGTTCACGTGGAACGGCTTGCGCGCGCTGGGAGTGCCAGAGGATTCGCTCGCAACGTTTCCCGCCGAGTTCCGCGAGGGCATGCCGTCGCGGGCGAGCATCCTCGGCGACGTCGGTCCGAATGCGCCGGAGAAGTGGGTGGGCGGCCTTGCCGGCGACGATGTGCATGCGATTGCAATCTTGTTCTCGCGCACCGACGAGCGCTGCGTTCGATCCATCGCCGCCCACGACGAGTTGCTGGCGCGCACTGACGGCGTGCGCAGCCTGTCGCATCTCGACTTGAATGCGACACCGCCGTTCAACTACGCCCATGACCACTTCGGCTTCCGGGACCGGCTGTCGCAACCGGTGATGAAGGGCAGTGGCGAGGAGCCCACGCCGGGATCCGGGGCGGCACTCGAGCCAGGGGAGTTCATTCTCGGCTATCCCGACGAGAACGGCCCGGTCGCCGACCTACCGGAGCCCTCGGTGTTGTCGCGCAACGGAAGTTATATGGCCTATCGGCGGCTTCGGGAGCACGTTTCGGTGTTCAGGGACTATCTCCGCGAGAATTCCGACACGCCCGCCGACGAGGATCTGCTCGCAGCGAAGTTCATGGGGCGGTGGCGTAGCGGAGCCCCGCTGGTGCTGGCTCCCGATGCCGATGACCCGGACCTCGGTGCAGACCCCATGCGCAACAACGACTTCAACTACGAGGAGATGGATCCGCACGGGTACGCCTGCCCCCTGGGCTCGCATGCCCGCAGGCTCAATCCTCGGGACACCGCGCACTACATGAACCGTCGCCGCATGATTCGGCGCGGCGCCACGTACGGCCCCGCCCTGCCCGAGGGGGCGCCCGACGACGGCGAGGATCGAGGCATCGCGGCATTCATCATCTGCGCCGACCTGGTTCGTCAGTTCGAGTTCGCCCAGAACGTGTGGATCAACGACAAGGCGTTCCACGAACTCGGCAACGAGCACGACCCCATCGGCGGCATGCAGGACGAGACCATGGACTTCACCGTCCCGAAGCGCCCGATCCGCAAGGTCTACAAGGGCATCCCGGCCTTCACGACACTGCGCGGCGGCGCGTACTTCTTCCTGCCTGGCTTGTCGGCGATTCGCTACCTCTGTGCACTCGGGGACTGATCCATGACCTCGACGGCGGCACGAACCTACAACCAGGCGCACGTCGCGCGTCGCCACGACGGCCGTCGACGGATCAGCATCTACTGGACGTGGAGCTACCCGTGGGAGGCTCAGCGAGACCCGGCCTCGATGGAGAACCGGTTCTCCACGATCACCGAGGTTCGCAACGTCGCGTGGCCCGCCTACGAGACACCGGAATACGACGCCGCGACCTTCCTGCAGGGCATCGCGGGGACGCTCGAACTCTTCCACCGCTCGACGCTCGACTTCCAGGCCGTCGCCGAGGCCGTCACCGGCCACTCGGTGGCCGTGTTCCAACGCATCGACCAGGCCGGCTACCGGCAGCCGATCGATGAGCGGATCCTCGCTGACACCGACACCCTCATGGTGTTCGGGCTCGACCATCTCCTGGGTGAGCAGGACGCCGGCCCCGACGAGATCGCGGCGATCACCCAGTGGCTGGAACGGGAAGGGACCTGCTTGCTGTTGGCGCCGCACCACGACGTCGGCTTCACCGACGACTACGCGCAGCGCCAGGTCGAGTACGAACATCACGGTGACCGCCTGGTCCCCCGCCAACAACGCTTCAGCGCGTACACCCGGTCGCTGATGAAGGCGCTCGACGTGCCGGTGCACAACACGTGGGGACTGCGGCCCGCGGTCGCCGACGGCACACGGGAGATAGCCCCGCTCAACGCCATTCGGGACCTGGACGAACCGCGCCTGCTCGACGACGTCACGACGTTCAACTTCCATCCACACCTACCGCACTACGAACTCCTCGAGCCGGAGGGGTCGGGTCTCCACGTCCTGGGCCGGCAACGGGTCGACCCTCACCGTCCGCACCCGTTCACCGAGGCGGGCAACACGGAGTTCAACGCGTTGATCTGGATGCCTCCGGGCGGCCGACGCTCCGGTGACCTCGTACTCGTCGACTCGACGCACTTCACCACGTTGTTCGGCGGCACCGACAGTCTGCGGAACCTCTGGAGGAACCTCGCGACCATGTCGATGTGACCCTCCCTCATTCCCCGAGCGGTCCCGCGTCCGCCGTGATAGAGACAGACATGGTCAGTCTTTCGAACACCCGCGTCCTGGCCCGGTGGCTCTCCGCCGCAGTGCTCGCGGTGGCCCTCGCCGTGCCGATGCCCGCCGCCAACGCGGAACCGCAACCCGTCGCGCCGCCGGACTTCGTCGCCATCGAAGACGTCGACCCCACGATCCTGCAGGACATCCGGTACTTCACACCGCACAACTTCACCGGCGACCCGGTGGACGGCTACGAGGCGCCGATGTGTCTGTTGACCCGCGACACCGCCGAAGCCCTGCAGCGCGCACAGCAGGAATTCCTCGCCGACGGCTACACGCTGAAGGTGTACGACTGCTACCGCCCGCAGCGCGCCGTCAACGACTTCGTCGCCTGGGCAAGGGATCTGAACGACCAGCGCATGAAACCCGAGTTCTACCCCAGGGTCGACAAGTCGACGCTGTTCCGGGACGGCTACATCGCCGAGCAGTCCGGTCACAGCCGCGGCAGCACCGTCGACCTCACCCTCGTGGAGCTGCCCGCGCAGCAGACGCGGGCCTACGTCCCCGGTGAACCCCTGGTCGACTGTGCCGCGCCACGAGCCGAACGCTTCCCGGACAACGGCGTCGACACCGGCACCGGCTACGACTGCTTCGACACCCTCTCGCACACGCTCGACCCCCGGATCCAAGGCGAGCAGCTGAAGAACCGGCTGCTGCTCAAGGACGGCCTGGAGAAGCAGGGCCTGGAGAACTACGAGAACGAGTGGTGGCACTTCACCTACAAGCCGGAGACCTTCCCCGACACGTACTTCGACTTCCCCGTCACCCGCAACAGCCTCACCAACTGACCCGCGACCGGTGACCGCGCCCACAGCGGCGCAAGGACGGCGTAAAGGACCGCCCGGCGGGCGTCAAGAAAGCGTCAACGCGGCCGATCGACCTGCGTAGCGGTCGTAATTTCGGCGCATGGCCGTTCTCGCATTCGTCGTGCTGACCATCGCGGTATTCGCGGTGCTCGGCGTCATCCAGAGGGCTCTGGAGTCATGAGCCTCGCCAACGCGGTGGGACTCGTCCTCGCCGTCCTCGTGGCGTCCTTCATGGTTGCCGCCCTGCTGTTCCCGGAGAGGTTCTAGGTGTCCCCCACGACCGCGGGGATCCTGTTCCTCGCCTCACTGGTACTCGCGCTGGCCGCCGTCCACGTACCGCTCGGCAACTACATGCATCGGGTCTACACCTCCGACGAGCATTCTCGCGTCGAGCGCGTCATCTACCGTGTCATCGGCGCCGACCCGCGGGCCGAGCAGGGTTGGGGCGCCTACGCCCGCAGCGTGCTCGCCTTCTCGGCGGTCAGCGTCATCGGCCTGTTCCTCTTCCAACTCGTGCAGGGCAAGCTGCCTCTGCACCTGAACGACCCGGCGACCGAGATGACCCCCGCGCTGGCGTGGAACACCGCCGTCAGCTTCGTCACCAACACCAACTGGCAGGCGTACTCAGGCGAGTCGACGCAGGGCCACCTCGTGCAGATGGCCGGCCTGACGGTGCAGAACTTCGTCTCCGCGGCCGTGGGCATGGCCGTGGCGATCGCCCTCGTCCGCGGCTTCGCCCGGCGCCGCAGCGGCGAACTGGGCAACTTCTGGGTCGACCTGGTGCGCGGAACCATCCGAATCCTGCTGCCGCTCGCGGTGATCAGCGCCGTCGTTCTGATCGCCGGCGGGGTCATCCAGAACTTCGCCCTGCACACGCAGGTCGTCGAGACGTTGGCCGGCGGGCAACAGACCATCCCGGGCGGACCCGTCGCCAGCCAGGAGGCGATCAAGGAACTCGGCACCAACGGCGGCGGCTTCTTCAACGTCAACTCGGCGCATCCGTTCGAGAACCCGACGGCCTGGACCAACTGGGTGGAGATCTTCCTGCTGTCGGTGATCGCGTTCAGCCTGCCGCGCACGTTCGGCCGCATGGTCGGCAGCACCAAGCAGGGGCTGGCCATCGTGGCGGTCATGGGCATCATTGCCACCGTGAGCATCTCGCTCACGATGTTCTTCCAGATCCGGGCGCACGGCACCGTGCCCACTGCGGTCGGCGCGGCGATGGAGGGCGTCGAGCAACGCTTCGGCGTCGCCGACTCCGCGGTGTTCGCAGGCGCCACCACGCTCACGTCGAC
>JAQSXQ010000104.1 GCA_029256565.1 Mycobacterium sp. | reverse complement strand
CCCACTCCGACGAAGAGCCGGAAACGTTGCCCGTGGCCGCCCAGTGCGTCATACGCCCGCAGCAACGCGCCGTTGTCCGCGTGCTCGGCGATCAAGCGGTGGAAACGTTCGTCCGGACGGTGATACTTCGTTATCGCCGCGGCATCTGATGTGTGCGGCGCCCGCGCCTGCTCCTCGATCGCCTCCTCGAGTGCACCCAGCAACTCGGCATCGGCCCTGGCACAGGCCAGTTCTGCCAACCGGGGCTCGATGAGCAGGCGGGCGTCCATGATGTCCGCCATCTCCTTGGCACCCGGCACCTCCGGCACGCGGTACCCACGCATGGCCACCCGAATGACGTTGCCGGTGGACTCCAGGCGAGCCAGTGCCTCGCGGACGGGCGTGGGCGACACGCCGAGGTGACGCGCCGTCCCGTCGATGCTGATCGGATCCCCGGAGCGCAGCGTGCCGTCGAGGAGCAGTTCCATCAGCCGCTCGTAGACCTGGTCGACGAGCGTGTTGCGCGACGGCAACGCGTTCCCGTGGGCTCCCACTGCAGACCTTTCCGAACCCCAACGGCGTCACCGCCCCACGAACACATCGCCACGTCGTCGCTGGACACGGCGCTTCTCAGGAAAAGGAGTCTACCCGGCGTTGACAGATCGGACCGGCATGCCTATATCCTATGTGATCTGCATGTGACGTAGACCACGATGGAGGCTCAAGGTGCACACGGCTCACAGTTGGCCGATCGCGGCCAACATGCTCGGCTTCGGCAATCGAGCACCCGATGGCGGTCACATCAAAGACGCGCCATCCACCGTGTGGGCCACGCAACTGCGCCAAGTCCGCGAGCTGGGTTTCGACTACATCGATCCAACCGATGCCTGGGTCCCGCTCGCCGCTCTGTCCGATGATCGCGTCGAAGAGTTTCGCACCGTTCTTCGCGATGAAGGCCTGGCGATCTCCTCCATCTCCATGACCCGCAACTCAGTCGTCGACGTCGAAAATGGCACGCAGAACCTCGCTGACGCACACCGCCTCATCGACCTGGCACCGTCATTCGGTGCCACCATCGTGAACACCGGCTTCATGCAGGCGATCACTCCCGAACAGAGCAAGCAGATCTGGTTCTGGTTGGTGGACGGCCACGTCGACGACCCGGCTCTTCGCGACCTGGCGGTGGAACGGATCCGCGAGCTGGGTGACCACGCCCGCGCCAACGGGATCGAACTGAGCCTCGAGATGTACGAGGACACCTACGTCGGAACACCGGACGAGGCCGTCAGCTTCGTCCGCGACGTCGACCATGATGCAGTGGGTCTCAACCCCGACCTGGGCAACCTCATCCGACTGCACCGGCCGGTGCCGCACTTCAGTGAGATGTTCGCCAAAGTCCTTCCGTACTCCAACTTCTGGCACATCAAGAACTACTCACGTGACTACGACCCGGCGACCGGCGCGTACAGCTCAGCCCCGCTGCCGTTGAAGTACGGATACATCAACTACCGCCAGATGATTCGCCTGGCACTCGAACTCGGCTACACCGGTCCGTTCTGCTGCGAGCACTACGGCTCCGACTCCTTGGGCGTCTGTGCCGAAAACCGGGAGTACATCCAGCAGGTTCTCTCGTCCGCACTCGCCTGACCTCCAATCCGAAGGGCATCGCATGCGCAAGATCAACACCGTCACAGTCGTCGGCGCCGGATACATGGGTGGTGGCATCGCCCAGGTCCTCGCACTGAACGGCTTCCAGGTTCGAATCGCCGACGTCAGCGTCGAGGCCACCCGAGAGGCTCTCAAGCGGCTGGACAGAGAGGCAAGGGAATTCGAAGAACAGGGCCTGTTCGATGCGGGTAGTGCCGAGACCATCATGGGCAACCTCACGGCCGGCGACAGCCTCGATGACGCCGTTTCCGACGTCGACTTCGTAATGGAGGCCGTATTCGAAGATGCCGACGTGAAGAAGGAAGTGCTGGCGCGGATCTGCGCGAGCGCTCGCCCCGACACGATCATTGGCACCAACACCTCGACCATCCCGGTCAAGGTGCTCGTCGACGCGGTCACCAACCCCGAGCGGTTCCTGACCGTGCACTTCTCCAACCCCGCACCGTTCATCCCCGGGGTTGAGCTGGTCGCCGGCGAGGCCACCACCCAAGAGGTCATCGACTCCATCAAGGATCTCCTGGTGCGGGCCGGATGTGAGGGCGCCCAAGTCGCCGATACCCCCGGCATGGCGCTGAACCGCCTGCAATACGCGCTGCTCAAGGAGGCGACTCTCATCGTCGAGCAAGGCGTTGCCACGAAGGAGGACGTCGACACCATCGTGCGCACCACCTTCGGCTTCCGACTGGGGTTCTTCGGCCCGTTCGCCATCGCCGATCAAGCCGGACTCGACGTGTACGTCAAGGGATTCCGCACCCTCGAGAACGAGTTCGGTGAACGCATGGCAACCCCCAAGCTCCTCACGGACAACGTCGACGCGGGCCGCCACGGCACCAAGAACGGCAAGGGGTGGACGGGCGACTTCGACGACGAGACGAAGGCAGCCGTCATCGCCTACCGAAACAAGGCCTATTCACGCATGGGAGATCTGCTGCGCGAACTCGGGCCGGCGCCGAAGGGATCCTGACCAGCCCCCACAACCGGCGGCTTCGGTCGACGACCGCCTCCCGCGTCTGCCATCCCCGAAGGGAATCCCATGGATGAAGTAGTTCTCGCGGAGCGGCCCGCCGCCCTGCTCATCGTCATCGCCGTCGTCGCCATCGCGGTGCTGCTGCTCCTCATCATCAAGGTCAGGCTCCACGCCTTCTTCTCGCTGATCATCGTCAGCGTGCTGACCGGTCTCGCGGCGGGCATCAGCATGGGCGATGTCGTCAGCGTCGTCATCGCCGGCTTCAGCAACACCGTCGGCACGGTGGCGTTACTCGTCGGCTTCGGTGCCGTGCTCGGACGGCTCGTCGAGATGACTGGTGGCGCACAGACTTTGGCCGACAGGATGCTGTCGCGGTTCGGCGAGAAGAGGGCGCCGCTGGCCCTCGCCGTGGCCTCACTGTTCTA
Organism: Mycobacterium sp.; assembly: GCA_029256565.1. Classification (GTDB taxonomy): domain Bacteria; phylum Actinomycetota; class Actinomycetes; order Mycobacteriales; family Mycobacteriaceae; genus Mycobacterium. Next base: position 9,126 of record JAQSXQ010000104.1, on the reverse strand, counting down.
CGCGTTCCCGATCTTCCTCGACGCCGGTTTCATCGTCATGTTGCCCATCATCTACACCGTGGCGAGGCGCCTGGGCGGATCGTTCATGCTGTACGTGCTGCCGTCCATCGGCGCGTTCTTGATGATGCACGCGCTGACCCCGCCCCACCCGGGTCCCACCGCCGCGGCGACGGTGATGGGGGCCGACGTCGGGATGGTGGTGATCGTCGCGCTGCTGGTCGGCCTGCCGACCTGGTACCTCGCCGGTTACCGACTCAGCCTGATCATCGCCAAGCGGTATCCGAACATGCCGGTGCCGACCCTGCTCGGCGAACCGAAGGACTACCCCGAGGACGAGCGTCCCGGCTTCTGGACCGTGATCCTCGTCCTGCTGCTGCCGTTGCTGTTGATCTTCTTCAACACGGTGTTCTCGACTCTCGAGGCTGATGGCGCCGTGACCGAAGACAATCTTGGGTACCAGCTTTCCCGCCTGATCGGGACGACCTCGATGGCGCTTCTGATCAGTGTCTTGTTGGCCATGGTGTTGCTCTACCTCCGGCCACGACGGCGGCGTGGAGAGTCGGTCGGTGGGCTGCTGGAGGATCTCGTCGACGACGCGCTGGCGCCGGTCTGCTCGATCATCCTGATCACCGGCGCAGGTGGCGCATTCGGCAGAGTTCTCACCGAGACGGGCATCGGCCAAACCCTGGCCGACGGCTTGGACGCCTTGGGGCTGCCGGTCATGCTCTCCGGCTTCCTGATCGCCATTGCGTTCCGGGTCGCGCAGGGTTCGGCCACGGTTGCCGCGACGACCGCGGGCGCGATCATGGCCCCCGCCGTGACGTCGATGAACCTCGGTGCGATCGCGCTGGCGGCAGTCGTCATCGGCATCTGCGCCGGTTCCATCACCTTCTCGCACGTGAACGACTCGGGCTTCTGGCTGATCGGGCGCTTCTGCGGTTTCGATACGGTGACCACGCTCAAGACCTGGACGGTCGTCGCGACCGCCATCGGATTCATGTCGTTCGGGCTTGCTGCCGTGGTGTACGCCGTCGCCAGCTGAGGCGACGGCGCGGGGCCAGTCCGTCAGTAGACGGTGTAGCCGCCGTCGATGACGACGACCGACCCGGTCATGAACGCCGAAGCGTCCGATGCCATGTAGACGACGGTGGGCGCGATCTCCTCCGGTAGCGCGTAGCGCTTCATCGGTGCGTCCTCGATCCAGTGCTGCCGAAATTCTGGCCTGTCGACGGGCGCCATCTCGGTCTTGACGTAGCCGGGGGCAATCGCATTGACCCGGATGCCATACGGCGCCCACTCGGCAGCCAGTGACTTCGTCAACTGATGCACGGCGGCCTTCGACGCGTTGTACGACGGCTGCCACTGCGGACGGTTGACGATCAGCGAACTGATCGATCCGACGTTGAGGATGTTGCCGCCACCGTGCTCCCGCATGTGTGCGCCTGCCCGCTGGCTGAGCCGCCACAGTGACCGGGTGTTGACGTCGAACACCAGATCCCATTCCTCATCGGTGATCTCGAGTGCGGGCTTGTGAATGGCCAACCCGGCATTGTTGAGGAGGAGGTCCAAACCGCCCAGTCGCTCCACGGCGCCCGTGATCGCCGCATCCGGGCCGTCCTGCGAGGTGACGTCGACCTCGAACGCCTGCACGCGGAGTCCCTCCTGGGCAAGGGCATCGACGGCAGCGGCGTTGCGTTCGGCGTCACGTGAGACGAAGACGACCTCTGCACCCGCTTCGGCGAGTCCACGCACGAATGCCAGTCCGAGACCGCGATTGCCGCCGGTCACCAGAGCCCGCTTGCCGGTCAGCGAGAAGGCGTCGAGCACTGTCATGGTGTTTCCTTACATTCCGTGGGCGGAGGCGCCGATCAGTCGCTGCCGCTGAATCTTCGGGTGGTGAAACCGTTGAGGAGTGCGGACAGGACGAGCACCACACCCAGGGCCAGCAGTTGGAACTGCGTACCGGTGTTGCCCTCGAAGTACAGGATGATGCCGGCGTTGAGCCACACGATCAGCAACGTGGCCAGCAGCACCCCCGCCAGTCGTCCGACACCGCCGGTGATCGCGACTCCACCGAGTACGGCGATCGTGATGGCAGGCAGCGCAAGGCCGTTGCCTGCGGTGCCGGCATCGGGGCGGGCCGAGGCGAACTCCGCCGTGATGTACACCGCTACCAGTCCCGACAGGATGCCGGAGAGCACGTATGCCCGCATCCGCGTGCCCGGCACGTCGACACCGGCCCACCGCGCTGCGACGTCATTGGTGCCGACGGCGTAGAGCCTGCGACCGAAGGTGCCACGTTCGAGCGCCAGCCACAGGACGACGACCACGGGCAGGAAGAAGGTGAACACGCCCAGTGGGACGTCGGGGATGTAGTCACCGATGATGGGTACGCGTATCGAGCCGGTGAGCGGATAGAGCTCCTGAATCTCGGTGCTGTTGATGGGCTTCTGGTCGTTGATGACCAGCGCGATCGACCGATAGGCGTAGTAGGTCGCCAAGGTGGCGATGAGTGCAGGAAAGCCGATGCGGGCGACGAGGAATCCGTTGATGGCACCGAGCACCGCACCCACGACGACGGCCAGTACCACGGCGGCGAGCAGTGGCCAGCCCCACTTGCCGTAGGCGAATCCGAAGATCATTCCCACCAACGAGACCATGGCGCCGACCGACAGGTCGATGCCGCCGCGACCCGACACGATGACGACCAGTTCGGCGAATGCCAACAGTGCCAACGGTACCGCGTCGATCAGGGTGGCCGACATGTAGTCGAAGTCGTAGTCGCCGTTCAGGTACCCGTTGGCACTCAGGAACATCAGCCAACCGACGACGATGACGATCAGGACCCCGAGCAGCACGATCCGCTGGGTCAGCACTGCCTCGGCGATGCGATCGACCCGGCGTCGTACGGCGGACCTCTCCGCGGCGGGCGCAGGACTCTCGACGCTCACGGGTTCCTCCTGGCACGACGCCGGAGGAGGTCCGTACCCACGGCCACGACGATGAAGATCCCGACGAACAGGTCCGACAGCTGCGATGGCCACCCCAACTGCGTGACCCCTGACTTCACGGTCTGCACGAGCAGTGCCCCGAGTACCGTGCCCAGCACCGACCCGCGCCCGCCCATGATCGAGGTTCCCCCGATGACCACGGCGGCGATCACGGCGAGTTCCTGACCGGACCCGACGGACTGGTCCAGGCTGGACGTGCCCTTCGCGAGGGTGAAGATCGACGCCAGCCCCACGAGCAGTCCGGTGACCACGTAGGCGATCAGGATGCGGCGCTGCACCCTGATCCCTGCGAGCCTGGCAGCGACCGGGTCCCCGCCCACGGCGAAGAAGTGGCGCCCGCCTGCAGTGTGGCGCAAGTACCACCATGCGACGGCGGCGAGGACCACCATGATGACGAAGCTGTGCGGCACCGACAGCGTGCGACCTTCGACCCCGCGACCGAACCAGGCCAAGGTGTTCGGCATTCCGCTCACCGGTTGCGAATTGAAGATCTGCAGACCCACGAAGTGATCTCGCATCAACTTGGCGGTGACGACCGAGCACACCATGATGGCGCCGCCCACCGAGACGTCGATGCCCCCGGTGATGATGACGAACGTCATGCCGATGCCGATCAACGCCACCGGCGCTACCTCGACGAGTAGCGGAATGATCGATCCCGCGCTGAGGAACGCGGGTGTGGCTGCCGCCAGGGCGATCCAGAGCACGACCAGCACGGCAACGAGGACGATCTCGGCGGGTGTGACCGGAGGGGGCAGTACCCGTTCGCGAGCGCGCGCCGGCCTGACCTTGGCGTCGGTGGTGACGCTCATGTGGTCGCCGATCCCTCGCGGTCACCGGCCGCCGCGGCCAAGATGTCGGCCTGTCGGGCGTCGGGTCCGAACTCGGCGGCGATGGTGCCCGCCCGGACGACGAGCAGCCGATCGGTGATGCGTTGCGCCTCCTGCAGGTCGGAGGTGGCGACCAGCACGGCCGTGCCGTTGTCGGCGAGGTCGGCGATGATCCGGTGGATCTCCTCCTTGGCCCCGATGTCTACGCCCTGCGTGGGTTCGGCCAGCAGCAGGAGCGTCGGCCGTTCGACGAGTTGCCTTGCAAGCATCACCTTTTGCGCATTTCCTCCGGATAGGTTTCCGACCGACTGGTTCTCGTCGGTCGCGCGCACCGCCAACCGCTTCATCAGGTCCCTGACCACCGTGCGTTCCTTGCGTCGGTCGACGAAGGCCCTGCCGAGCGACAACCGGCGGAGGTGGCCGATCGACACGTTGAAGGCGATGGACTGGAAGGAGAACATCCCTTCGGTCTTGCGGTTGGCGGGCAGTAGCGCGATTCCCGCGTCGGCGGCCTCGCGCGGAGATCGCGGAGCGACCGCGCGGCCCTCGACGACGATCTCGCCACCGCTGGTCTTCGCCAGCCCATGGATGCACTCGGCTATCTCCGCCACACCGGAGCCCACGAGACCGTACAGCCCGAGGATCTCGCCGGCTCGCAGCTGGAGACTCACGTCGTGGAACGATCCGGTCCGGGCCAGTGACTTCAGCTCCAGCACCACGTCTCCCGGTGCGGTCGAGCGGGGCCCGGAGTGTTCCGAGAGTGCCTCGCCCACCATCAGTTCGGCCATCCGTCGCACCGTCATGTCCGTCATCGCGTAGGTACCGATGGTGCTCCCGTCGCGCATGACCGTCACCCGATCGGCGATCTTGACGACCTCGTCTAGCCGATGGGAGATGTAGACGATCGACACCCCGTCGTCGGCAAGGCGTCGGATGATCCCGAACAAGACGTCGATCTCCGCGTCGGTCAGGATGGCCGAGGGCTCGTCGAGGATGAGCACCCGGGCCTCACCCGCCAGCGCCTTGGCGATCGACACCTGCTGCTGAGTGGCGACGGGGAGGTCACCGACAGTCGCGGTGGTCAGCTTCGCAGGCAGATCGAGAGCCTTCAACAGGCCGGCGACCCGTTCGTTCTGGGCAGCCCAGTCGACGCGGCCGCCCTTGACGATCTCGCGGCCCATGAAGACGTTCTCGGCCACGGTCAGTTCCGCGAAGAGTTGCGGTTCCTGGTACACCGTGGCGATGCCCAGCGCGATCGCATCGACGGTGGACGAAATCGTCACTGGCACATCGTCATGAGTGATCGTGCCCGAGTCCGGCGTCGTGGCGCCCGAGATGATCCTGATCAGCGTCGACTTGCCCGCGCCGTTCTCCCCCACCAGTGCGTGCACCTCGCCGGACCGGACTTCGAAGTCGGCGTGCCGGATGGCCTTGACCGCACCGTAGCTCTTGACCAGTCCGCGCAGCGTCAGCCTCGGTTGTGACATGACGACCTCACTGAACGAGGGATCCCCGTGGTCAGTAGTCGAACTCGTCGACGTTCTCGGTGGTGATCAACAGCGGGTCACCGAGGACCAGCGTCTTGCTCGCCTCGTCCCACTTGACGTCGGGCATCGCATCGCTGACCTTGTTGGTGGCCTCGAACGGCTTGCCCTGCGCGATCTGCTGTCCGGCCCACGCCGTGAGGTACCCCAGGTTCTGCACGTTCCAGAGGATCGACCCCGATGAGGAGCCGTCTTCGAGGTAGGGCTTCATCGACTTCGGCGTGCCGATCCCGACGGAGAACACCTGCCCGATCTTGCCTGCGTCCTTCACGGCTTGGGCGACGCCGACCGCCGAGGTCGTGCACTGACCCAGCAGACCTGTCAGGTCCGGGTGGGCGCTCATCAGGTCGGTGGCCATCTGCGTTCCCTTGGCCTGATCTTCACCCGAGTACACGACGTCGACGAGTTCGGCCTCCGGGTACTTGGCCGACACGTAGGCCTTCTCCGCTGCGATCCAGGAGTTCAGGTTCTCTGCCGTCTCTCCACAGGAGACGATGGCCCACTTGCCCTTTCCGCCCATCGCCTTCATGAGCGTCTCCGCAGTCGTGTTGCCGATCCCCTCGGCGGTGGCCTGGTTGATGAACGCCTCACGGACCGAGTTGGGCGCGTCGGTATCGGCGGTCATCACCTTGATGCCCGCGTCCTGCGCCTGCTTCATCAACGGCGCCATCGAATCGGGGTCGTTCGGCGCGACGACCAGTACGTCCACCTTCTGCTGGATGAAGGAACGGACGACCTGCGCCTGGGCGGCAGCATCGGCCGACGTGGGCCCCTGGTAGAGCCACTCGACGTCGCCGAGTTCGGTCGCCGCCTGCTTGGCGCCGGTGTCCATGGCCTCGAAGTAGGGCGATCCCTGCAGCTTCGGCACGAAGGCGACCTTCACGGCACCGCCCGAGTCCTGTGCTGCACTGCTGTCGCCGGACGGTGCGGGCTCGGCCGAATCCTTCTTGGTACAGCCGCTCGTGACCATGGTGAGGGCGAGAACCACGCTGATCGCACCGACGACACGCTGGGAGGTCACCACGGTATCTCCTTCGACGACATGGGCTTCGAACCGCGGATCAGCACCATGTCGACGCCGACCACGCACACCTGCGTGGGAAGTTCCCAGACAAGTGGCATCCGGCTGGTCCGTTTCATATGTCGAACCAGCCGCCGAGTGATGAAACACACACTAAGCAGGGCGCTGTGACCTTGTCAACAAGTCTCTGTCTTGGCCTCAGAGGTCGTTGGGCGTCCTCCGCTACACCACGCCCGTATTCGAATGCGCAGCGACCGAGGCGGATTCGGCGACGAGTTTGCGGGCGTCGGCCTCGGCACGTCGGTTAAGGTGACTCGAATGACCGACCCTGCGGTCGGGGCGGAACACGCCCTTCCTCCCGTCACCCGCGGACGCGTTCCGGCGCTGACGCGTGCGGCGAGCATCCTGCAGGGAATCTGCGACGCCGAGCGCCCGATGGCGCTCGCCGAACTCGCAGAGGCCACCGGTTTTCCGAAGAGCAGCGTGATGGGGATCTGCCACGCGCTCACCGGTGAGAACCTGCTCGCCCGAGGTGTGGACGGCACGTACGCGTTGGGACCACGCGTCTACGAATTCGGCTCGACCGCCAGGGCGCAGTCGTGGCCGATTCACGACATCGGCTTCACTTACCCACTCGACGAGACCTTCTTCCTCGCCGAGATAGGTGCCTTGCGCGACGAGGCTGACCGTCTCGATGCGCGCCTGCACGTCCACACCGCCGGCGAAGACACCCTCGAGCAGTCGCGCCGGGTTTGCGAGTTCGTGGATCGGGCAATGGATTTGATCCTGATCGAACCCGTTGCGACCGATGGTCTGGAAGAGGCATGTGACCGTGCGCGCGCGGCACGGATTCCGGTGGTGGCCATCGGCTCGGCCGTCAGCGGAGCCGATGCCGTGGTGGCGACCGACAACACGAAGGCCGGCTCGCTGGCAGGAGGTGCACTGGCACGTGCGCTCGGCGGACGCGGACGTGTCGCCGTAGTGGGTGGGATTCCGATCACCGCCAATTCGGACCGCATTGCCGGCTGCCTCGCCGCCATGTCCCGGCACCCTGGTGTCGAGGTAGTCGCCACCAGCTATGGCGAACTGAACGCCCCTTCGGGACAGCGCGCCGCCGAGGAAGTCCTCGAGAGCCATCCCGAGGTCGACGGCTTCTTCGCGAGCAACGACCAGATCGCCATCGGCATTTCACGAGTACTGCGGAGCAGAGGACTCTTCCTGCCCATCGTCGGCGTCGACGGCGCAAGGGGCGCAGTCGAGGAGATCCGGAGTGGCGGGCCGATCGTCGCCACGGCGACACAGGATCCGAAAGCCCTGGTGCAAGCGGCAATGGACATCGGCACGGCCCTCCACCGAGGTGCGCGGATACCTCGGTCGTCCATCTACCTGGCGCCACGACTGATCGACGCGCACAACGCGACGGATTATCAGCCATGGGGATAGACGCGCCACGCAGTCCAGCGGTTCACCGCGGCGCGAAGATCCTCGACGCCGTTTCGTCGGGCACCGCCAACACCCCGGCCGAGTTGAGCGCGCGAGTCGGGCTGCCCAAGAGTTCGATCGCCGACCTGTTGGACACCTTGCAGGACGTCGGATTCGTCGCGCGAGGTGCGAACAGTGGTTTGCGAGCGGGAGGTCGGTGGCTCAGCCTCTCTGATCCCGCCGCGGTTGTGCATCGCGTGTTTCGGGCCTGCGCTACAACAGAACTCGATGGGCACACGGTATCGCTGATTCAACTCTTCGGTGACCGGGCGATCTTCGTCGACGTCCACCCGGGCAGGCAGCCCCTACCGTTGACGCCGCGACCAGGTCAGCGTGCGAGCGCAGCCGACTGCGCCGGAGCTGCCGCCATTCTGGCGTCGATGCCATTGGCAGAGGCAACCCAGATGATCCAGTCGGCAGCCGACCACCTCGGGCTCGGCGAGGACGAGGTGCGGGCCACCCTCGCTCTGCGGCCAGCCCGTCCCCGACGCGTCTACGAATCGCGCTCGGTGGCCATCGGAAGACAGTTCGCCTGCGCCGTGAAGGGAACCCGGCTCGCGTTGACCATGCACGTTCCAGACCATTTCGGCGAGTCGGCCGCTCGCAAGGCCACGAGCGCGCTCCACGCCGCGGCCATCGACTACTGATACAGCGTCGGTGCTGGTGTCTCAGCGCAGGAGGCTTCGGCCCTGCCGACCGCGACCGCGCAACGAGTAGCCACGCCGCAGTCTGCGGAGGGCACCACCGAACGACCGGGCAACGGCCTCCCCGACCAGCAGCCCAGCCGCGATCGCACAGACCACCGTCGCCACCTCCAAGGCGTTCGCCCCTGCGCCAACGGGATTGGTGACCAGGGCAGTAGTGGAGAGCAGACCGAGGCTGCCCGGGACGAGCAGCCAGAATGCCGGCAGAAAGACCACCAACCGCGGGAGGTTTGGACGCACTGCCTCGACGAGTGACGAACCCAGGCTGGCAGTGACAGCGCCCAGGAAACTGCCGAGCACGGCACCACTGACGTGTTGTCCGTAGCTCTGGGCGGCGAATGCCAAGCTCAACACGACGGTGATCCAGGGCAGTAGTCGCACCGGCGGACTCTCCAAGACGCCGATTCCGATGCTGATGAGAATCAACCCCAGCGGCGCCGCCCACCAGCCAAGTGTGTCGACGCGCAGATTGGCCAATTCCGCTGCCGGAAGAGCGATCACGTGGCTGGCTGCGACGATGCCGAGGGTGAACAG
>JAQSXQ010000103.1 GCA_029256565.1 Mycobacterium sp. | reverse complement strand
TACCCAACCGGCAGGCACGCAACGTCGCCCGCCAATTGGTGGTGACCGAGGGCGCACTCGCGGGTACGCGGATCACCTTGGGCACCCAGCCCGTGCTGATCGGCCGCGCCGACGACTCGACACTCGTGCTGACCGACGACTACGCGTCGACACGGCACGCCAGGCTCTCTCAGCGAGGGTCCGAGTGGTACGTCGAAGACCTAGGATCGACGAACGGTACATACCTCGACAGGGCGAAGGTGACGACGGCGGTAAGGGTTCCGATGGGCACGCCGGTGCGAGTCGGCAAGACGGTGATTGAGCTGCGCCCGTGACACTCGTCCTCCGCTACGCCGCGCGCAGCGACCGCGGCCTCGTCCGCGCCAACAACGAGGACTCGGTGTACGCCGGTGCCCGACTGCTGGCGCTCGCCGACGGCATGGGCGGTCACGCCGCAGGCGAGGTCGCCTCCCAGCTCGTGATCGCCGCCCTGGCCCACCTCGACGACGACGAGCCCGGCGGCGACCTGCTGAGCAAGCTCAACCAGGCCGTCCACGAGGGCAACTCCGCCATCGCCGCACACGTCGACGCCGACCCCGAACTCGAGGGCATGGGCACGACGCTCACGGCGATCCTCTTCGCGGGCAACAGGCTTGGTCTCTGCCACATCGGCGACTCCAGGGGCTACCTGCTCCGCGACGGCGAACTGACCCAGATCACCAAGGACGACACGTTCGTCCAGACGCTCGTCGACGAGGGCAGGATCACCGCCGAGGAGGCGCACAGCCACCCGCAGCGCTCGCTGATCATGCGCGCGCTGACCGGCCACGAGGTCGAGCCCACCCTGACCGTCCGCGAGGCGAAGGCAGGCGACCGCTACCTGCTCTGCTCCGACGGACTGTCCGACCCCGTCAGCCACGAGACCATCGCCGACGCCTTGGCGCTCGAGGACGTCGCCGCGAGCGCGGACCGGCTCATCGAGTTGGCGCTGCGCGGTGGTGGCCCCGACAACGTGACCGTCGTCGTCGCGGACGTCGTCGACTACGACTACGGCCAGACCCAGCCGATCCTGGCCGGCGCGGTGTCCGGCGACGACGACCAGACCGCGCCGCCCAACACCGCGGCTGGACGCGCATCGGCGTTCAACCCGAAGCGTGCGGCACCGGCCAAGCGCCCGGCCGTGGAACCCGAGCCCGCCAAGAAGCCACGTTCGCGCCGCAGGATGATCATCACGGCCGTGCTGCTGGTCCTCGTGGTCTTGGCCGGACTCTTCATCGGCCGCATGATGATTCGCAGCAATTACTACGTCGCCGAGCACGACGGTGCGGTCTACATCATGCGCGGGGTGCAGGGGTCGATCCTCGGCGTACCGCTGCAGGAGACGTTCCGCGTCGCATGCCTCGACGGGCGCAGCGAGCTGCGGATCATGGGCGTCGACGACGACCGCGCCAACTGCCAGCTGCTCGAGGTCGCCGATCTGCGCGAGTCCGAGCGCGCCCAGGTCACAGCGGGCCTGCCTGCAGGCAGCGTCGACGACGCGATCCGCCAGCTGCGCGACCTCGGCACCACGTCGCTGCTGCCGGTGTGTGCGCCCCCGGCGCCGCGGACCACGACGCCGCCACCGCCTCCTCCCCCAACCACCTCGTCGGGCACCCCCACGACCACGTCGCCGTCGCGCGGGCCCGCTCCCGGGCCTGCGCCCGAGACGCCGAGCACCGTCACGACTCCCCCGCCCCCGCCCACGCCGAGCGTCACGGCGCTGCCTCCCCCACCGCAGGAGCCGGGCACTACCTGCCGGGCCCCGTCATGAGCAACCCGTCATGAGCACACAACCTCAGGCCCCCGTCACCGTCGTTCCGCCCATGCCCACTCGGCGCAACGCCGAGTTGCTCCTCCTCGGCTTCGCCGCCGTCATCACGATGGTGGCGCTGCTGATCGTCGAGGCGAACCAGGAACAGGGCGTCGGCCTGGATCTCCTGCAATACCTGATCGGCTACCTGGCCCTGTTCGCGGGCGCACACATCGCGGTGCGCCGCTTCGCGCCCTACGCCGACCCGCTGCTGCTCCCGGTGGTCGCCCTGCTCAACGGCCTCGGGCTGGTGATGATCCACCGGCTCGACCTTGCGGCGCAGGAGATCTCGGGCGGAACGGACTCCAGCCCCACCGCCAACCAGCAGATGCTCTGGACGCTGGTCGGCGTCATCGCCTTCTCACTCGTCATCGTGTTCCTGACCGACCACCGCATGCTCGCCCGCTACGGCTACGTCTGCGGGCTGACCGGCCTGGTGCTGCTCGTCATCCCCGCGATCCTGCCGTCCTCGATGTCCGAGCAGAACGGCGCGAAGATCTGGATCCGCCTGCCCGGCTTCTCGATTCAGCCCGCGGAGTTCTCCAAGATCCTGCTGCTGATCTTCTTCGCGGCCGTCCTGGTGTCCAAGCGCAGCGTGTTCACCAGTGCGGGCAAGCACGTCCTCGGCATGAACCTCCCCCGGCCGCGCGATCTCGCCCCGCTGCTGGCGGCGTGGATCGCGTCGATCGGTGTCATGGTGTTCGAGAAGGATCTCGGAACATCGCTGCTGCTGTACGCATCGTTCCTGGTCCTGGTGTACGTCGCGACCGAGCGGATCAGCTGGGTTCTGTTGGGACTCACGCTGTTCGCCGTCGGCAGCGTCGTCGCGTACTTCGCCTTCTCGCACGTGCAGGTTCGCGTGCAGAACTGGCTCGACCCGTTCGCCGACCCCGACGGCGCCGGCTACCAGATGGTCCAGTCGTTGTTCAGCTTCGCGACCGGCGGCATCTTCGGCACGGGCCTCGGCAACGGGCAGCCCGGCACGGTGCCCGCCGCGTCCACCGACTTCATCATCGCCGCCGTCGGTGAGGAACTCGGTCTGGTCGGCTTCGCCGGCGTCCTGATGCTCTACACGATCGTCGTCATCCGCGGCCTGCGGACCGCGATCGCGGTGCGCGACAGCTTCGGCAAGCTGCTCGCCGCCGGGCTCGCCTCGACGCTGGGCATCCAGCTGTTCATCGTGGTCGGCGGCGTCACCAAGCTCATCCCGCTGACGGGACTCACGACTCCCTGGATGTCGTACGGCGGGTCGTCACTGCTGGCCAACTACGTGTTGCTCGCGATTCTGGTGCGCATCTCGCACAACGCGCGCCGTCCGATCGACACCAAGGGCCCGAACCCCGCGCCCATCGCCTCCGCAGGGACGGAGGTGATCTCGAAGGTATGAACACCTCCCTACGCCGCGTCTCGCTCGCGATCATGGCGCTGATCGTCCTGCTGCTGGGCAACGCGACCCTGACCCAGGTCTTCACCGCCGACGGACTGCGCTCCGACCCGCGCAACCAGCGCGTGCTGCTCGACGAATACGCCCGCCAGCGCGGCCAGATCACCGCGGGCGGCCAACTGCTCGCCTACTCGGTCGCTACCGAGGGCCGACTCCGGTACCTCCGGGTCTACAACAACCCGTTGGCATACGCGCCGGTCACCGGCTTCTACTCGCTGCGCTACTCCAGCACCGGCCTCGAACGCGCCGAGGGTGAGATCCTCAACGGCTCCGACGAACGCCTGTTCGGCAAGCGGTTGGCCGACTTCTTCACCGGCCGCGACCCGCGCGGCGGCAACGTCGGCACCACGCTGAACCCGCAGGTGCAGGAAGCGGCGTGGGACGCGATGGCCCAAGGCTGCAACGGGCCCTGCAAGGGTTCGGTCGTCGCACTCGAACCGTCCACCGGAAAGATCCTCGCCATGGTGTCCGCACCGTCCTATGACCCAAATCTGCTGGCGTCTCACGACGTCGACGAGCAGGCGGCGGCATGGGAGCGCCTGCGTGACGACCCGAATTCGCCGCTGGTGAACCGCGCGATCTCCGAGACCTATCCCCCGGGTTCGACGTTCAAGGTGGTCACCACCGCAGCGGCGCTGGAATCCGGCGCCACACCCGACACCCAGCTGACGTCGCTGGCACGAATCAAGTTGCCGGACAGCACCGCAACGCTCGAGAACTACGGCGGATCGTCCTGCGGCAGCGGGCCGACGGCATCTCTGCGGGAGGCGTTCGCCAAGTCCTGCAACACCGCGTTCGTTCAACTCGGCGGCGACGTCGGAGCCGACAGGCTGCGCGACACCGCCCGCGGATTCGGCGTCGACCAGCCGATCCCCCCGATTCCCCTGCAGGTGGTGCAGTCCACCGTCGGCCCGATCAACGACGCCGCCGCGCTCGGCATGTCGAGCATCGGCCAGAAGGACGTGGCGCTCACCCCGCTGCAGAACGCGGTCGTGGCCGCCACCGTCGCAAACGGCGGCGTCGCGATGAACCCCCACCTGGTCGCCGACCTCAAGGGCCCCGACTTGTCCAACATCAGCACGACCGCCCCCAGCGAAGCACGCCGAGCGGTATCGGCGCAGGTCGCTACTACACTTACGGACTTGATGATCGACGCCGAACAGGTGACCCAGCAGAAGGGAGCCATCCCCGGCGTGCAGATCGCTTCGAAGACCGGCACGGCAGAGCACGGGACAGACCCGCGCAACACGCCGCCTCACGCCTGGTACATCGCGTTTGCGCCTGCCAAGGCGCCGAAGGTTGCGATTGCGGTGCTCGTGGAGAATGGGGGCGACAGATTGAACGCCACCGGCGGTGCCGTGGCGGCACCCATCGGGCGAGCCACGATTGCGGCAGCGCTGCGGGAGGCCTCATGACTTCCCGGAGCCGAGCGAAGCGAGGCGAGAAGTGAGTCCCCGCGTCGGAGTGACGCTGTCCGACCGCTACCGGTTGCAGCGGCTCATCGCGACCGGCGGCATGGGTCAGGTCTGGGAAGGCCTCGACAGTCGCCTCGGTCGGCAGGTCGCGATCAAGGTCCTCAAGGCCGAGTACTCCGAGGACGCCGAGTTCGTCGAACGGTTCCGCGCCGAGGCGCGCACCGTCGCCATGCTGAACCACCCGGGAATCGCCAGCGTCTACGACTACGGCGAGACGGACATGGACGGCGAGGGCCGCACCGCCTACCTGGTCATGGAGCTCGTCAACGGCGAGCCCCTCAACGCCGTGATCAAGCGGACCGGCCGGCTGTCTCTGCGGCACGCGCTCGACATGCTCGAGCAGACCGGCCGCGCGCTGCAGGTCGCGCACACCGCAGGCCTGGTGCACCGCGACGTCAAGCCCGGCAACATCCTGATCACCCCCACGGGACAGGTGAAGCTCACCGACTTCGGCATCGCCAAGGCCGTCGACGCCGCTCCCGTCACGCAGACCGGCATGGTCATGGGCACGGCGCAGTACATCGCACCCGAGCAGGCACTGGGTCGCGATGCGACCGCGGCGAGTGACGTGTATTCGCTGGGAGTCGTTGGCTATGAATCCGTTTCGGGTCGGCGGCCGTTCACCGGTGACGGAGCGCTGACCGTCGCGATGAAGCACATCAAGGAGCAGCCGGCGCCGCTGCCTGCCGACCTGCCGCCCAACGTGCGTGAACTCATCGAGATCACGCTCGCCAAGGAACCGGGGCTGCGTTACCGCACCGGTGGAGCGTTCGCCGACGCCGTCGCAGCCGTGCGGGCCGGACGTCGACCTCCGCGGCCCAACCAGGCCCCCGCCATCGGGCGGGCCACACCTGCCGCGATCCCGTCGAGTGTCCAGATGCGATCGGCCGCCGACTTCGCGAGCCGGCCACCCACCCAGGCCCGGCCACGCCCCGCCGCGGGCAACCACCGTCCGCCGGTGGCACCGCGGCGCACGTTCTCCTCGGGCCAGCGCGCGCTGCTGTGGGCCGCGGGCGTGCTGGGAGCTCTGGCGATCGTCATCGCGATCCTGATCGTGCTCAACGCCCAGGACCGCAAGGACCAGCAGTTGCCCCCGCCCACCATCACGAACACCACGGTGGTGACGCCGCCACCGTCACCGTCGGCGATGCCTCCGATCGGCGTTCAGGAGCCTGCGCCACAGACGCGTGATTGGACCTTGGCGGGTCACTTCAGCGAAGCTTGGGTACAAGACGTGGCGGCGCACTCGAGCGTTCCACCTGAGCAGACATACAGATGACCACGCCTCAACACCTGTCCGACCGCTACGAACTAGGAGAAATCCTGGGGTTCGGTGGCATGTCGGAAGTCCACCTCGCCCGCGACGTCCGGCTGCACCGCGACGTCGCGGTGAAGGTGCTGCGCGCGGACCTGGCGCGCGACCCCAGCTTCTACCTCCGGTTCCGCCGCGAGGCGCAGAACGCCGCCGCCCTGAACCACCCCGCGATCGTGGCCGTCTACGACACCGGCGAGGCCGAGACCGCCAACGGTCCGCTGCCCTACATCGTGATGGAGTACGTCGACGGCATCACGCTGCGCGACATCGTCCACACCGAGGGACCGATGGAGCCGCGTCGCGCGATCGAAGTCATCGCCGACGCCTGCCAGGCCCTGAACTTCAGCCACCAGCACGGCACCATCCACCGCGACGTCAAGCCCGCCAACATCATGATCAGCAAGTCCGGCGCGGTGAAGGTCATGGACTTCGGCATCGCCAAGGCGCTCGCCGACGCCGGTCAGAGCGTCACCCAGACCGCGGCCGTCATCGGCACGGCGCAGTACCTGTCGCCCGAGCAGGCGCGCGGCGAGAAGGTCGACGCCCGCTCCGACGTCTACTCGCTGGGTTGCGTCCTCTACGAATTGCTCACGGGCGAACCGCCGTTCGTGGGTGACTCCCCGGTGGCCGTGGCGTATCAGCACGTGCGCGAGGATCCGATCCCGCCGTCGCAGCG
>JAQSXQ010000102.1 GCA_029256565.1 Mycobacterium sp. | reverse complement strand
GCGACGAGTACGACGCGCTGATCGCCACTCGTGGGCGACGCCGACCGCTGCGACACCATCACGACGACGGCCTCGGCCGCCAGCACCCGTGGTGGGGCGTCGGCCTGATCGCCGGGCAGAGTCGACGGGGCAGCGAGGACGTCGACCACGTCACCGGGTCGCAGCAGGTCGAGTAGTGCCGCGTCGGCCAGGTCGAGTGCCACGACCCGCGCGTCCGGTCCCGCGGTGGCCTCGGTGAGACGCGGGGTCAGCAGGCGCACGTCGGTGATCACCTCGCCGCGTCGAGCGGGCCCGGCCAGGTTCATCCCGACCAGCTCGTCGAGATCGGACTGTGCGCCATCGGGAACCGTTGTCGCCGAATGGGATTCGATGTGAACATCGGCGTCGGTGAGCGCGGTGCCGGGCGTCAGGTCCCTGGCGGCGACCACGACGTCGACGCGTCCGTCGGCAGGGTCCGGGCGCAGGGCGGCGACGGCGGCCAGCACGACGAGGGCACCTGCGAGCGCGCGGCGGGCGGCGACGGTACGCGTCCAGTCCGGGCGTAGAGCCGCGAGGCGACTCAGTGTCGACGGGTCGAGCGAATGGCCCATGCCCTCACGCTAGAGAGCGACGGCCCGGGTGAACATGCCTGCCGCGCAGGCCTGTGGACAACCTCTACTTGGAGCCGGCGGACGCCGGAGCCGTGCTGCTCGACGACGACTTGCTGCCGCCGTCACTCGAGGATGAACTAGACGAGCTGGAACTCGAGCTGCTCGAGTCCTTGCTGCCGGAGTCCTTGCCGGCCGAACTCGACGACTCCGACGACGAGGACGTCGACGAGGAGGAGTCGCCGTTCGACGAGCTGCTCGACGAACTCTTGGCCGCATCGCGACTGTCGGTGCGGTAGAAGCCGCTGCCCTTGAAGACGACGCCGACCTTGCCGAAGAGCTTGCGCAGACGGCCCGAGCACTGCGGGCACGTCGTCAGCGCATCGTCAGTGAACGCCTGTACGGCGTCGAAGCGGTTGTCGCACTCAGTACATGCGTACGAATAGGTCGGCACGTGAACCTCCGAAGATGGTCAAACTTGTTAGCACTCTACCGGTGCAAGTGCTAGAACCGCCACGCGGCCCGGTCAATTCCTGCCGGGACCGCCGACGCACGGTGACGAGCAGCGCAGTTCACTGCTGCGGTAGCCCGAACAGTCCTCGCCCCGGTGTCAGCACGTGCGTCATGGCCACGTCGTGCGCTTCGCCCGGCAACTCCTCGACGAATTCCTCGTCCCGCACGACCGCGCACAGTCGTGCGCCGGGGCCGGCCAGCGCAAGCGTGCGGTCGTAATACCCGGCGCCGCGGCCCAGCCGGACGCCGCGCCGATCCACGGCCAGCGCGGGCACCAGCACCAGCGAGGCGGAGGCGATTGCGTGGGGAGGTTCGTGGGGCGGCGCCGGTTCGCGCAGCCCGAACGGCGCCTCGATGAGCGCGTCGCTGCGGTAGACGCCCCACGTCAGCGGCAACGGGGTGCCGTCGTCGTCCCTCGCGACGGGCAGCAGCACCCGTGCGCCTGCGGCCACCAAAGCGTCCAGCATGTCGCCCGACCCCGGTTCGGAGCCCACTGGCACGTAGGCGCAGACGACGTCCTCGCGCTCGACGACGGCGCTCATTGCAGCTTGGATCGCATCGGCCTCGGCGCGGCGGCGCGTTGGCGTCAGCTCCCGGCGGGCACGCAGCACCGCAGCCCGCCACTGCGCCTTCGTCCTCCCACCGGCCGTCACGGTCGTCAGCCTGTCACCCCACCGGACGGGTCGCGCAAAGATGGCGGACTCGCAGGGTCGCGGACGGTCGATGGCGTTATCGTGTGACGGATGACTCCACAGGCTCTGGTGCCGATTCCGCGCACCGCCGTCGTTCCCGCCGCAGGCTTGGGAACGCGCTTCCTTCCCGCGACGAAGACGGTTCCCAAGGAGCTGCTGCCCGTCGTCGACACCCCCGGTATCGAGCTGGTGGCCGCCGAGGCGGCCGAAGCGGGCGCCGAGCGTCTCGTGATCATCACGTCCGAGGGCAAGGACGGCGTGGTCGCGCACTTCGTCGAGGACCTCGTGCTCGAAGGCACCCTCGAGGCCCGCGGCAAGCAGATCATGCTCGAGAAGGTGCGGCGGGCGCCGGCACTGATCAAGGTCGAGTCCGTGGTGCAGCACGAGCCGCTGGGCCTCGGGCACGCCGTCGGCTGCGTCGAGGACAGCCTGCTGCCCGACGAGGACGCCATCGCGGTGCTGCTGCCCGACGACCTCGTGCTGCCCACCGGCGTGCTGGAGACCATGTCGAAGGTCCGCGCCAAGCGCGGCGGAACGGTGTTGTGCGCCATCGAGGTGCCTGCCGACAAGATCAGCGCCTACGGCGTCTTCGACGTCGAGGTCGTGCCCGATGCCGCCAATCCGAACGTGCTGAAGGTCAACGGCATGGTCGAGAAGCCGAAGGCCGAGGACGCGCCGTCGCTGTACGCCGCCGCAGGCCGCTACGTGCTGGACCGCGCGATCTTCGACGCGTTGCGCCGGGTGCAGAAGGGTGTAGGCGGCGAGATCCAGCTGACCGACGCGATCGCACTCCTCATCGAAGATGGGCATCCGGTGCACGTGGTGGTGCACCGCGGTACCCGACACGACTTGGGAAATCCCGGCGGCTACCTCAAGGCTGCGGTTGACTTCGCGTTGGAACGCGACGACTACGGCCCCGAGCTGAGGAGCTGGCTGGTCGAGCGACTGGGTCTTTCCGCGGGCTGACGCGGCAATCCAGCCCACGGGCTGGGCGGCGACGCGCACGTGCGCACGGCGGGCCCTAGGACTGCAGAAAGGCTTGACGTGCGTTCGGTGGAGGAGCAGCAGGCCCGGGTGGCAGCCGCTGCGGTGGCACCCCGACCCGTTCGAGTGGCGATCGCCGAGGCGCAGGGCTTGATGTGCGCGGAGGAGGTCGTCACCGAGCGGCCGCTGCCCGGCTTCGACCAGGCGGCGATCGACGGGTACGCCGTGCGCAGCGTCGACGTCCTGGGAGCCGGGGCGGACGACGACCAGAACCGCGGCGATCTGAGCCTGCCCGTCATGGGCGTGATCGAGGCCGGTGCCCGCACCCCCAGCCGCCTGCAACCGCGCCAGGCCGCCCGCGTCCAGACCGGCGCGCCGATGCCGACCCTGGCCGACGCGGTGCTGCCGCTGCGCTGGACCGACGGCGGCGACTCGCGGGTGCGCGTGCTGCGCGGTGTGCGGTCCGGTGCCTACGTGCGCCGCACCGGGGACGACGTCCAGCCCGGTGACGTCGCGGTCCGCGCGGGCACGATCATCGGCGCGGCGCAGGTCGGTCTGCTCGCGGCCGTGGGTCGCGAGCGGGTGCTGGTGCATCCCCGGCCGCGACTGTCGGTGATGTCGGTGGGTGGGGAACTCGTCGACACCTCTCGTACGCCGGGCAACGGGCAGGTCTACGACGTCAACTCGTACGCGCTGGCCGCGGCAGGCCGCGACGCCGGCGCCGAGGTCAACCGCGTCGGAATCGTCGACACCGAGGCCAAGACCCTGCGCGACGTCGTCGAGGGTCAGATCAACCGCGCCGAGGTCGTGGTCATCGCCGGGGCGGTCGGAGGTGTGGCCGCCGAGAGCGTCCGCAGCGTGCTGGCCGACATGGGCGAGGTCGAAGTCGCCCGCATCGCGATGCATCCCGGGTCAGTACAGGGCTTCGGGCAACTCGGGCGCGACGGCGTCCCGGTGTTCCTGCTGCCTGCCAATCCGGTGAGTGCGCTGGTCGTGTTCGAGGTGATGGTGCGTCCGCTGATCAGGATGTCGCTGGGCAAGCGGCAACCGCTTCGGCGTGTCGTGCAGGCCCGTGCGCTGTCGCCGATCAGCTCCGTCGCCGGGCGCAAGGGCTTCCTTCGTGGGCAGCTCATGCGCGACCAGGACACCGGCGAGTACCTGGTGCAGGCGCTCGGTGGCGCACCCGGCGCGTCGTCACACCTGCTGGCCACGCTGGCCGAGGCGAACTGTCTGGTGATGGTGCCGAGCGAGACCGAGGAGGTCCGCACCGGTGAGGTCGTCGACGTGGCCTTCCTGGCCCAGCGCGGCTGACCGACCGGTGGCACGTCGGTGAACCTGTTCCGCAACGCCTCGATGCATCCGGGCTGGCCCAAGCCGATCGGTCCGATTCGAGTGCGCGCAGGCCTGGTGAGGTTGCGGCCGGTGCGGTTGCGCGACGGCGGCGTGTGGAGCCGCATCCGGCTGGCCGACCGCGCCCACCTCGAACCGTGGGAGCCGGTCGCGGAGGTCGATTGGGAAGTGCGGCACGCTGTTTCGTCCTGGCCGTCGATCTGTTCGGGGTTGCGGGCCGAGGCCCGACGGGGCCGCATGCTGCCGTATGCGATCGAACTGGACGGCGAGTTCTGCGGTCAGTTGACCATTGGCAACGTCACCCATGGCGCGTTGCGGTCGGCCTGGATCGGCTACTGGGTGGCTCGCCAGTTCAACGGCGGGGGAGTAGCGACCGCGGCGCTCGCGCTGGGCGTCGACCACGGCTTCAGCGGGGTGATGCTGCACCGGATCGAGGCGACGGTGCGGCCCGAGAACGCGCCGAGTCGCCGGGTGCTGGCCAAGACCGGGTTCCGCGAGGAGGGTCTGCTGCGGCGGTATTTGGAGGTCGACGGCGCGTGGCGCGACCACCTTCTGGTGGCGCTGACGGTCGAGGAACTGCAGGTGTCCGCGACGGCGGCGCTGGTCCGGTCTGGACGAGCGAACTGGGCGTGAACGTGTTGCAGATGTGACACCAGTGGCGAATGTGCTTGTAGAAGGGGAATTACAGGTGTGTAATTGTCCTCGGCGCGTCCCCCCTCGATGCGCTGGTCGTCAGACCTAGCCTGAAGGGGAAAGGAGCCGGCGCAATGCCAAGCATCCCCCAATCCCTCCTGTGGATCTCCCTCGTCGTGCTTTGGCTGTTCGTCCTCGTCCCGATGCTCATCAGCAAGCGGGACACCGTGCGCCGGACGAGCGACGTCGCGCTGGCCACCCGGGTACTCAATACCGGTCGAGGCGCGCGACTGCGCAAGCGCGGCCCGGCCGCCGGACACTTCAGCGACCCGGACTGGCGTCCCACCCACGAAGACCTCGACGAGTACGACGACGGTTACGACGGCGACGACGCCGAGACCGCGCCCCGCAAGGCCGTCGTGCTGGCCGCGAGCGCGGTGTCGAGCGAACCCGACTACCTCGACGTCGACGTCGTCGAAATGGACTCCGGCGCACTGCCCGTGGGAGCGACGGCCCAACCGCAGGCCGACGAGCCCCAGCTGCCGCTCGACTTCCACGCCGAGCCCGACGAGGACGTCACGGCCGAACCCGAGTACGTCGCGGCCGAGGCTGGACCTCCCACCGCCGCCATCCGCACCCGCGCCGACGCCGAGTTCTCCGACGACACCGGTGAGTTCGAGGCCGCCGAGCCGGACGTCCGCGAGGCGGCCGAACCCGCCGCCGTCTTCGAGACCGACGCCGCCTTCGAAACCGACGCTGCCTTTGAAACCGAGGAGGACACCGACGGCCTCGAGGCGATCGACGACGGCACCGACCACGACTACGAGTACGTCGACGACTCGTCGGGCCTGGAAGCCGAGTCCGACGGCGAGCCGAAGCTGGCCGACTCCATGTCGCGAGCCCGCACCAACCGGTACGAGACCAAGACCGCCATAGCGGTCCGCGAGCGCAAGTTCGCGTTCCGCAAGCGCATGCTGATGGCGATGTCCGTGCTGCTGCTCGCGTCGGCCGTGGCGTCCTACCTGGTGACTCCGGGCCTGTGGTGGCTGTGCGGGACCATCGGCGTCGTCACCGTTGCATACCTTGCCTATCTGCGACGGCAGACCCGGATCGAAGAGCAGTTGCGACGCCGTAGGGCGCAGCGCATGGCTCGGTCGAGGTTGGGGGTGGAGAACACCGACGACCAGGAGTTCGATGTCGTCCCTTCACGACTGCGTCGCCCAGGGTCAGTGGTCCTGGAGATCGACGACGAGGACCCGATCTTCGAGCATCTCGAGTACACCCGGCTCGAGCGTGACTACGACCTACCCCGAGCGGCGGGCCAATAGCCGGTCGTTTTCTCGCCGGGCGGGGTGACTGATAACCTGTACCGGCACTAGGGGCTATGGCGCAGTTGGTAGCGCGACTCGTTCGCATCGAGTAGGTCGGGAGTTCGATTCTCCCTAGCTCCACCAGAATCAAACGCAGTCACGCCGTCTCGTCCGCTATCTGCGGTCGCGGCAATCACCAAGTCGAAGCAAGCCATTGGCGACGTGTACGACATCGGTCTACTATCTGCGTATGAATGCAGATAGCGATGCCGGTGGCGGTCGGCTGCCCGACGACCAGGTTGGCCTCGTGGTCGAGGTGTTCCGGATGCTCGCCGACGCCACGCGCGTTCAGGTGCTCTGGGCGCTGGTCGGCCGCGAGATGTCGGTCAACGATCTCGCCGCCCACATCGGCAAGCCCGCACCGTCGGTGTCCCAGCACCTGGCGAAGTTGCGGATGGCGCGACTCGTCCGCACGCGGCGCGAGGGCACCACGATCTTCTACAACCTCGACAACGACCACATCGCACAGCTCGTCACCGATGCGGTCTACAACGCCGAGCACGCGGGTCCGGGCGTCCCCGGCCACCACCGCGACCACGATCACGGCGAGCGTCGCGGCGGGAGATTCGTTGCAGCCCTGCGCGAGGTGTTCGCACCGCACAGCCACGACGCCAGCGACAGCATCGACGGGGCGCTGGAGTCGAGCGCAGCGGGGATCCGCGCGGTCAAGATCAGCCTGCTCGTCCTCGGCGCGACGGCGCTCGTGCAGATCGGCATCGTCGTCGTCTCCGGGTCGGTCGCCCTCCTCGCCGACACCATCCACAACGTCTCCGACGCCCTCACCGCGATACCGCTGTGGATCGCCTTCGCCCTGAGTACCAAGGCAGCGACGCGGCGCTACACCTACGGATTCGGACGCGCCGAGGACCTGGCCGGGCTGTTCGTCGTCGCGATGATCGCCCTATCGGCCATCGTCGCCGGTGTCGAATCCGTTCGCCGCCTGATCAACCCGGTGCCCATCGAGCACGTCGGCTGGGTCGCCCTCGCCGGACTCGTCGGGTTCATCGGCAACGAACTGGTCGCCCTCTACCGCATCCGCGTCGGCCGCAGAATCGGCTCGGCCGCCCTGGTCGCGGACGGATTGCACGCCCGCACAGACGGTTTCACCTCGCTCGCGGTCCTGCTCGGTGCTGGTGGGGTGGCGCTGGGCTTCCCGTTGGCCGACCCGATCATCGGCCTGGTCATCACCGTCGCCATCCTCGCGGTGCTGCGAACCGCGATCCGGGACATCTTCCGGCGCCTCATGGACGCCGTCGATCCCACGTTCGTCGATACCGCTGAGACGGCGCTCGCCGCCGAACCGGGCGTCACCGGCGTTCGCAGCGTGAAGATGCGGTGGATCGGGCACCGGCTACACGCCGACGCCGAACTCGACATCGACCCTGCGGTCAGTCTCGCCGACGCCCACCGGATCGCCCACGATGCCGAGCACACGCTCACCCACGTGGTCCCCAAACTCTCCTCGGCGCTCGTGCACGCCTACCCGGCCGGCCACGGGTCCGACCGGTGAACCTGCCCCTAGGTGCGGTCGACGGGTGGGGACGGGAAGCTCAGCGATACTCGCGTGCCGCTCGTATTGGTGTAGAGGCCGACGTGAGAACTCATGGCACGCATGAGGGCAAGGCCACGGCCGCGGGAGACGTCGGTCTTCGACGTATCGGTCTTCCACCGGCCGAAGTCCTCGACGGTGAAGCAGATCGATTGCGAGTCGACGTCGGCCGATACGCGGACCGCGCCTGCCGCTCCGCCTATGTACGCGTGTTCGATGCTGTTGCTGCACGCCTCGTTGACCACGAGCACGATGTCGCCGATCCGCTCGTCCGGCGTACCGAGCGACGACAACCAATCCGCCACCCGTTCCCGCACCGCCGACAGCGACTCGGCGCGCGCGGGTACGACCACGTTCAGCCGGGACGGAGTCATCCCCGCACCAGCGGACGCCGAACCTGAGCTACGTCAGTCGTCATCAAGCTCCCGCGATGTGGTCGTCCCCTTCGGGACTACTTTCACGTCGGAGGGACGACTCAAACATCGGATAGAGTCGACCTGGGTTCAGACCGGAGTCCTTCGAACTGTATGTCCGCCCACGCGCGACGTCCGCGTCGTGAGAAGGAAGGGTCGGTCGACGATGCCCCCACATCCGGTCACCACACGCCAGGAACGTCGCGATCGCGACGTCACGGTGCTGTTCGTCGAGGGCGACGTCGACCTGGCGACGGCGCCGTCACTCGAAGAAGCCGTCATGGCCGCCCGCACGTCCCCGGG
>JAQSXQ010000101.1 GCA_029256565.1 Mycobacterium sp. | reverse complement strand
CATTCGTTTCGGGTGGTGTCCGACGAGGACGCTAGACTGCTCAACTTCTACGCGCCAGGTGGATTCGACGATCACCTCCCGTTCTACGGCGTAGCGGCGACGGCGCAAACCCTGCCGCCGGCCGAACTCGGAGTGTCCGTGTTGGACCGCGAGCGCATGGCCACCTCGCAAGAAGCCCGCGCCGCCTATCTGCAACGGCTCGCGGACATCGCCGAGGGAACGTGGGACTTCTCGATCTCCGACCCCACCGCGCCCTCCCCCGGCTGACGGTGGACCCTGGCTCAGGGTCTGCCGGGTCGCACCTGTGCTCGCCCGGGCAGCGTCCAATGCAGGCCCTGCTCAGAGTCGAACGCCTTCGGCTCATATGGCAGCAGGCCACCACCCGGATACGGTGTGTATTCGCCGAACCACACGTCGCCGTCGACGGCGTACAGGTCGATGCGAATGAAATCCCATCCCGCGCCGAGTGCACGGGCTATCCCGATCATCTTGTCCAGTTCCGCCGGCCGCGGCACGTCGGCCACCGGTCGATCGCTCTGGCGCACTGCGAATCGCTGCCAGTTGGCGTCCATGAAGCTCGCGGTCACGTTCTCGAACCGGTCACGGTTTACCTGGATCAGTTCGATCCGACCATCGAAGACGAAGAATTTGTAGTCGACGGGTGGTTTGCCGTCGGGCGTCGGGATGCGCTCTTCGAGCAGCAGTAGCCGCCGCGCCGCTCCGTAACCCCATTCCCCCATCTCCTGCGGTGTCTCCGTCAGCCACCGCTCGGTTCGCTTGCGCAAGTCGGCCAAGTCGGTTCGAGGTTCGGGGCCGAACAGCGCATGCCCGCTGCTGTGATTGGGTTTGAGCACCCAGGGCGGGAGTGACGTCAGGTCGGGAGCGTCGCGCAGGTCGGTGCCGGACCAGTAGGTGGCTGGGATGCGGAGATCGGCACCGGCATAGGCCTCGGCGGCCATGTCCTTCATCCACATCTTGTCGCAGGCCTTGACGATCCGATCCCTGCGGTCGTTGAAGATCCGCCAGTTCACCTTCTCGTTGAAGGTCTGGGGCTCCCGGAAGTTGCCCCGCTTGCCCATCACCACGCGAAACAGAGCGTGCCGTAGCACCGGAAGTGGTATCGCCGCGATGACCGCGCGCCTGGGGGCTGACAGCCACGACGGAGTCTTGCGGTACTTCATCGACGGCATCGCGCACCCACGGTAGTCGACCGTCGGAAAGTTGCACGCCTCGCATGGAGCGGGCATGACTCGTGGGTACGAGTCCACGAGTGGGGATCGACCGCAGGGGTCACACCAAGGGGCACGACTAGCACCCTAGGTTCGATTCCGACATTTCGGCCGAATATTGCCGTCACCGTCAGATTGGCGCTGCTCGTGCACATCGGTGACTACGCGTAGCCGACCCACCCGCGGAAGTTGAACGCCACGAAGAACTCCGTGACGTCGGTGAAGCCGGCCTGCTCCAGGATGAGGCGGTCTTGCTGGGGCGTCAGGACGGGAACGTCGAATTCGATTGCCTTGCGCGCTTTCTCGGTTGTGCCAGGATCAATGCCGGTCGCGACGAGGTACGCCACGTGCCGGTCGATCCACGTCCGCCGTTCGGCGTCATCGCGGTGCTCGATGCTGAGATGCATCACTATGAATGGTGCCCCTGGGGCCAACCGGCGCCGCACCTCGGTGACCGTCCGCAGCCGTTCGTCGGGTGCAAGGAAGTGCAGTGTCAGCAGGCTGGTCGCGGCGTTGAAGGGGCCGAGTGGCGCGTCGTCGACGTACCCGTTGTGCATCGTCACCCGCGACGCATCGGGTCCCAGGGTCTGCACCGCCAGGTCCAGCATGGCCGCGGACGGGTCGATGGCATCGAAGGTCCATCCGGGACGAATCCCCGCGAGCGCCTTGGTCTCCAGTCCTCCGCCCGCACCCAGCACCAGAATTCTGGCGTCGGCCGGCGCCTGTTCATCGACGAGGACGCCGACCAAGCGGTGAATGTCGGCCAGGGCGGGCACCATCTGCCCGGCGCGCTCGGCGTACATCGCGACGTGGGCAGGGTCGTCGAAGGGGTTCGCTGATGTGGTCACACGACGATGGTGGACGTCGTGGCCAATCGTTGGCAAGGAAACTTGCCGTTTGGGCAAGCGCTCCTCGTGCCGTTCCTACCCGTTCGACGGATGTTTCTGCGCTCCCACAGGCGTTCTCGGGGGAGACAGCACGTCCCATCGCCTCCGGTCGAGGCGCTCACCAGGAGAAGAAACACATGACTTTGATCGATACGTCAGCCGCCGGCACGCGGGCCCTCGACGAACTGGTGCCCTCCCGCTACGCGGTGAAGGTCGGCGACATCGACGTATTGGTGATCAGCGACGGCGTGCTGCCGATCACCGCCGTCACCATGGCCACCAACGCCGCGCCGAAGGATCTGTCGACCTGGCTCGAGGACATGTACCTGCCGCCGGAGATCACCGACTGGCCGCTGAACGTCGCGGTCGTGCGCAGTGGTGGCAAGACCATCCTCGTCGACTCCGGACTGGGGACCGAGTTCCCCGACTTCCCGCGCGCCGGGCAGTTGGCCGCGAGGCTCGTCGCCGCGGGCATCGACCCTGCCGCTGTGACCGACGTCGTGCTGACCCACCTGCACATGGACCACATCGGCGGCTTGCTCGTCGACGGGTTGCGGAACCGGCTGCGCCCGGATCTGCGGGTCCACCTGGCGTCCGCCGAGGCCGAATTCTGGACGCAGCCGGACTTCTCCCGCACCGTCATGCCCGCGCCCATCCCGGACGTCCTGCGCCGGACCGCCACACGGTTCCTCGACGTGTATCGCAGCCAGCTGCGGCCCTTCGAGACGGAGTACGAGGTGGCGCCCGGCGTGCTGCTGCGTCGCACCGGCGGACACACCCCCGGCCACAGCATCGTGCGTCTCGAATCCCGGGGCGAGGCACTGACGTTCGCCGGTGACGCGGTGTTCCAGACCGGATTCGACAATCCCGAGTGGCAGAACGGTTTCGAGCACGATCCCGAGGAATCGGCCCGCGTGCGCATCCGGCTCTTGAGTGAATTGGCCGCCAGCGGCGAGGCGCTGGTCGCCACACACCTGCCGTTCCCGTCCGTCTGCCACGTCGCCGTCGCAGGCAACGGCTTCCGGATGGTTCCGGCCACCTGGGATTACTGATCGCGACGCCGTGCAAAACTCATCGACATGGTCGAGAAGAGCATCTGGATGCAGCAGGTCGCGGCCGATCCCGGGCATTCGCACTGGTACGTCGAACGGTTCCGTGCCAAGGCCCGCGCCGGTGAGGACCTCACCGGCGAGGCCCGGCTCGTCGATGCGATGGCTCCCCGTGGCGCCCGCATCCTCGACGCCGGCTGCGGGCCCGGCCGGGTTGGCGGGTATCTCGCGACGGTCGGCCATCACGTGGTCGGGGTCGACGTCGATCCCGTACTGATCGAGGCCGCCAAGCAGGACCATCCCGGCCCCGACTGGCTGGTCGGCGACCTCGCCGAACTCGACCTGCCCGCGCGCGGAGTCACCGAGCGTTTCGACGTCATCGTCTCGGCGGGAAACGTCGTCACGTTCTTGGCCCCGAGCACCCGGGTTCAGGTGCTGGCCCGACTCCGTGCTCACCTCGACGTCGACGGCCGCGCGGTGATCGGCTTCGGCGCCAACCGCGACTACGAGTTCACCGAATTCCTCACCGATGCAAAGGATGCCGGCTTCGCTCCGGACCTGCTGCTGTCCACGTGGGACATGCGGCCGTTCACCGACGACTCCGACTTCATCGTGGCCATCCTGCGGCCGGCTTGACTCAGAGTCGCTTCTGCTCGTCGGCGGCCGCGTGCTCGTCGCCAGCCGTGACCGACTCGTCCTCGTCCGGTTCGGGGTGCGGTGACGCCTCGCCGGCACGTTCACTCACCTGCTCGCCGTAATACCGGATGATCACCGCAACGGCGGCGGCAACCGGCACGGCGAGGAAGGCGCCGATGACGCCGAACGTCGAGGCGCCCAGCGTGACGGCGAGCAGGACGATCACCGCGTGCAGATTCATGGACTTCGACTGCAGCCACGGCTGCAACACGTTGCCCTCCAATTGCTGCACGGCGAGGATGATGCCCAGCACGATGAGCGCCGTCACCGGTCCGTTGGCCACCAGTGCGATCAGGACGGCCAGACCACCGGCCACGAACGCGCCGACGATCGGCACGAAGCCAGCGATGAAGGTGATGATCGCCAACGCGTAGGCCAGTGGCACTCCGAGCACCAGCAAGCCGATCCCGATCAGCACCGCGTCGACGAGGCTGACCAGAGCCTGCGTCCGGATGAAACCTCCGAGCGTCGACCAGACGCGCTGCAGAAGCTCCGCGAAGTGCGGTGCAGCGGGCATGCCGACGGTACGGCGCAACCACGGCACGAAGCGCGGTCCATCCTTGAGGAGGAAGAACGTGACGACGACGGTGGTGAAGAGGGTGACCAGCGCAGACGTCGCCGCGCCCACGCCCGTGAACACGCCCGATGCGATCTGCGTACTGCTCGAGTTCAACTGATCGTTGATGGCCGTGACAGCGGAATTCAATTGCGTCTCACTGATGTTCAGCGGTGGCCCGCCGAGCCAGTCCCGCACCTGCACGACACCGGCCGTGGCCTGTTCCGCCAGCTCGGTCGACTGTTCGACGACTGCGGGCGCCACGGCGGCGAGCAGTCCGGCGACCACGCCCACCGCCAACAGGAGCACCAGCAGCACCGCGAACGCGGGCGCGACGCCCTTGCGCAGCAGCCATCCGACGGGCGGCCACAGCACCGTGCAGACGATCACGGCCAGCACCACCGGCAGGAGGATCACCCACGTCTTGCCCACCACCCACGCGAGGATCCACAACGCCGCCGCCACCAAGGCGAACTGGAATGCGACCGTCGCACTTGATTGCAGATGGGACTTGAAGATCGAACCGCGAGTCGGAGCCGCCATGGCTTCATCCAACATGAACTACCTCGTTCCCCCCGCGCGCCCTCCTCGACTCGCCCACGATTTCCCGTTCGCCCTGCCGCAAACGACCGGTTCACCTCGGCTGTACCGTGGCGACCGTGAACTTCTCCCGTGGGTCTTCTTCCGTCGCCATCGCGGCCTGCGCTGCGTCTCTCGTCGTCACGCTCGCCGCATGCGGGTCGGACACGGAGGATTCGTCGGCGAGTTCATCGTCGGCCAGCACCTCCTCCGACGTGTTCACGCCGCCCAACCTCACCGAGACGGCCAACGAGGCCGGGTGCCCCACCGCGGCGCCGGCCGAAGGCGGTGCCCCGGAGTGGACGCTGCCCGGAGCCACCGGCAGCGTCGACGTCACCGGGTCGACCGACGCGGCCGCCCCGAGCGTGAAGGTCACCGCTCCCTTCAGCGTGACCGAGACGCAGGTGCAGACGCTCAAGCCCGGCGACGGCCCGGTCGTCTCCGACACCGCCACGGTTCTGGTCTGCTACATGGGCGTCAACGGACGTGACGGCTCGGTGTTCGACAGCAGCTATGAGCGCGGCGCCCCGGTCGACTTTCCGCTCGACGGCGTCGTCACCGGTTTCCAGAAGGCGATCGCGGGTCAGAAGGTGGGCTCCACCGTCGCCGTCGCCATGACCTCCGCCGACGGCTACCCCGACGGCCAGCCCGGTGCCGGCATCGAGCCGGGCGACAGCCTGGTGTTCGCCATCAAGATCCTCGACGCCTCGAGCTGAGCGCCGGCGGTGCACGCCGCCGACCAGGAGGACCCTCGCCGATATTGGCGGTCCTGAAGATTTGGGTACCCCCGATTCCATGACGGTCATCGGATTCCACTGTTCGCACGAACAGATCAGCCCGGCGCAACTCTTGCGCGACGTCCAGCACGCCGAACGGGCCGGCTTCACCGCCGGCATGTCCTCGGATCACTTCAGCCCGTGGAGCGAACGACAAGGCGAGTCGGGGTTCGCGTGGAGCTTCCTCGGCGCGGCGCTGGCGACCACCGATCTGCCCTTCGGAGTGGTCAATGCGCCCGGACAGCGCTACCACCCTGCGATCATCGCTCAGGCCATCGCGACGCTAAGTCAGATGTTCCCGAACCGGTTTTGGGCTGCGCTCGGATCCGGTGAGGCGTCGAACGAACGAATCACCGGGGAAGCGTGGCCGCGCAAGGACGTGCGCGACCAACGGCTGATCGAGTGCGTCGACGTCATCCGGCGCCTGCTGCGCGGCGAGGAAGTCAGCCACGAGGGGCTCGTCGAGGTCAATCGGGCTCGCCTGTGGACGCTGCCGGACACGGTCCCCGACCTCGTCGGCCCCGCCGTGACCCCGCGCACCGCGGCCCGCCACGCCGCCTGGGCGGACGGCCTCATCACCGTCAACCAACCCAAGGACACGCTCCGGCAGGTGCTCGACTCGTATCGCGACGCCGGCGGACGCGGCCCGGCCCGGCTCCAGATCCACCTCAGCTGGGCACCGTCCGACGACGAGGCGTTGGCGATCGCCCACGACCAGTGGCGCAACAACGTCTTCGAGCCGCCCGTGTCCTGGGACCTCGAAACGGTCGAGGCCTTCGACATCGTCGGCGGAGCGGTCACGGCGGACCGCGTCCAACAGTCCGTGCTCGTATCCAGCGACCTCGGCCGCCACGCCGACTGGCTCGCGGAGTTCGTCGATCAGGGTTGGGACGAGTTGTACCTGCACTTCGTCGGTCAGCAGCAGGCCGGTTTCATCGACGCCTTCGGCGAGCACGTGCTGCCCCAGCTGTCCCCCACCGCGCCG
>JAQSXQ010000100.1 GCA_029256565.1 Mycobacterium sp. | reverse complement strand
CGCGGGGCGTCCCGGGCCGTGGACAAGGTCGAGTGCAGCACCGACCCTGCCGACGTCGTCAACTCGGTTGCCGAGTTGCTGGCCGACGACCTCGGAAGGACCGACACCTTCGTCACCCTCTTCCACGCCCACCTCGACACGGCAAGTGCCACGGTGCGCTACGTCGATGCCGGCCACGGCATCTCGGTGGTGGTACGCGCATCGGGTCGCGTCGAGCCGTTGGAAAGCGAGGGATTGCCGATGGGCATCCTCGGGGGAGACAGCTGGACGGCGGGCGAGGTGGTCCTCGGGGTGGGCGACAGTCTGGTCATCGCATCGGACGGCGTCCTGGACCTGATCGGCGACGGCAGTGACGTCCGCCCAGCCCTGCGATACGTGGCCCGGCACGCCGAACCGGCCGACCTGTGCGAGCGTGCGCGTGCGCTGGTCGCCGAGAAGGCTCCGCTGGACGACGTCACCCTTGTCGTCGTGCGGCGAGAGCCGACCACGTGAGACACCAGCTTCCGCCGGCATCGCCGGGGAAGTACCCCTCGCCGTGGATGCGGCTGCTCATCCTGTGCACCGCGCTGCTGGGGATCAACTACATCGTGTGGCGGTGGCTCGAATCGATCAACTGGGAGGCGTGGTGGATCGCCGTGCCCCTGGTGGTCGCGGAGACCTACAGCGTCATCGACTCGTTGCTCTTCGGTCTGACGATGTGGAAGACGTTGCGTCGCAACCCTCCTCCGCCACCGCCGGACGACGCCACCGTCGACGTCTTCATCACCACCTACAACGAGCCGGTCGAGATGGTGCTCGAGACGGCGGAAGCGGCGCAGCGGATCCGGTTCCCGCACTCGACCTGGATCCTCGACGACGGTGATCGCCGGGAACTCGCCCAGGCGGCGGCCGATCGCGACATCGGGTACATCACCCGCTCTGCCGGTTGGACCGACGACAAGCCGCGGCACGCCAAGGCCGGCAACCTGAACAACGCGTTGTTCGAGACCGACGGCGAGTACATCCTGGTGCTCGACGCGGACCAGGTACCCGAACCGGAGATCCTCGATCACACGCTGGGGTACTTCCGCGACCCGTACATGGCGCTGGTGCAGACGCCGCAGTACTTCCACAACGTGCCGGTCAGCGACCCCCTCGGTAGTCAGGCTCCGCTGTTCTACGGCCCCATCCAACAGGGCAAGGACGGCTGGAACGCTGCGTACTTCTGCGGATCGAATGCGGTGTTGCGGCGCGAGGCGTTGATGCAGTTGGGTATTCGCGGCTACGTCCATGCGGTCGAGGACGGCATCAAGCGGACGTTGTACGCCTCGCGGAAGATGGTCAAGTCGGCTCGCAAACAGGTCGGCGCGGACCAGCCGGAGGTGCTCGCAGCGCTCGACTCCGTGCTGCAGGCCGTCCGCGACGCCCGTCGGGAACTGCGCGAGAAACGAGAACTGGCCGACATCACGTTCACGTTCCAGCAGCGGGTCGACGAGGCCGCGCGCTCGGTCGTCGAAGCGGACGTCACCACCATGCGTGCCGATCTGGAGATCATCGCGGCGCTTGGCGAGAACCTCGAGAACACTGCCACCACAGTCGTTTTCGACGACGAGGCACTGCAGTCGCTGGCCGGGCGGGAGTGGTCGCCGCTGGGGGCCATCGAGTCGATCGGCGCCATGATCCGCGCCGTCGACGTCGGCCGTGACGACGAGGCGCAGCCGATGTTGCCGATGGCGACGATCTCGGTGACCGAGGACATGGCGACGTGCATGCGGCTGCACGCGCTGGGCTGGCATTCGGCCTATCACCACGAAGTCCTGGCTCGCGGGCTCGCGCCCGACGACGTGCGCACGATGCTCACCCAGCGGTTGCGCTGGGCGCAGGGCACCGTTCAGGTGATGTTGCGGGAGAACCCGTTCGTGCAGAAGGGACTCTCGCTGGGGCAGAAGCTGATGTATTGGTCGACGATGTACAGCTATCTGGCCGGTTTCGCCGCGATCGCGTACTTCGCCGCCCCCGCCATCTATCTGATCTTCGGCGTGCTGCCCGTCACGGCCTACAGCTGGGACTTCTTCGGTCGGCTCATTCCCTTCCTGCTGTTCAACCAACTGATGTTCATCGTGATCAGTCGCGGTACGCCCACCTGGCGTGGGCAGCAGTACAGTCTCGCCCTGTTCCCGGTGTGGATTCGCGCCTGCTACACCGCTTTCCTGAACGTCGTGTTCGACCGGCCGCTGGGCTTCGCGGTGACGCCCAAGACGCGGCAGGAGGTCGGGGCCATCCCGTGGCACCTGGTGAAGTGGCAGCTCATCACGATGGGCGTGCTGGTCATCGCGTCCATCATCGGCTTGGTGCAGCTGTACAACGGCGCGGTCTCCTTGCTCGGCGTCGGCGTCAACGTGTTCTGGGTGTTGTTCGATTTGTTGATTCTCAGTGTGGTGGTCCAGGCGGTGCGGTACCGCGGGCAGCCGGAAGGAGCGTGATGAGCCATTACCCAACGCGGACGACTGATTCCGGGGTGACCGTGGTGCGTCCGGACGGGCGACTCAACATGGTCGCGGCGCCGGCGCTGCGCAAGCAGCTACACGATCTGGTCGCCGGCGGGAATGCGCGCGTCGTCGTCGACCTGAGCGCCACCGACTTCATCGACTCGTCGGGACTCGGTGCGCTGATCTCGGGGCTCAAGGTCGCGCGTCAGGCCGGCGGTGACCTGCGCATCGCCGCCCCGACCCGGCAGGTGGTCACGGTGCTGGAGCTGACGAACCTCAATCGTGTTCTGCGCGCTCATGATTCGGCTGACGGCGCCTTCGATGACTGAGTCGCACGTGGTCCTGGACACCACTACCGGGCCGGAGACGCTCGACGAGATCCAGGCCACGCTCGACCGGCTGTGGGAGGCGCACGACGTCGACGACGTGGTGCGGATGCACATGGACCTCGCGGCGGGCGAGATCGGCGCCAACATCGTCGAGCACTCCAGCGAAGGGCATCCGGTGCACCTGCGTCTGGAGGTCGAACTCCTCGGAGATGCGGTGCGCGCAACGTTTCTCGACGACGGGCATCCGTCGCCCGTCGACCTCACCGGGGTCAGCATGCCCGGAGAGTTCTCCGAGCGCGGCCGCGGTCTCGCCATCGCCCACCGGGTGCTCGACGAGCTGTCCTACCGCCGTGACCGCGAGGGCAATCACTGGACCCTGGTGCGGAGCACCGATCCCTAGCGCGTGGATCGAGTGACCGGCTCGGCCATCCCTTTGCCATGACTTCGCTAGAAGCGCCCAAGCGCAGCGTTCGAGTACTACTATCGCGCCATGACGGCACCGACCGACATGGGGGGCGACGCCGAATTCTTCGGTGCAGTCGTTCCGGAGTCGAACGAGCCGGTGTTCCACGAGCCCTGGGAGGGTCGAGTCTTCGGGTTCTCCCTCTTCCTGCAGCCCCTGCTGGGTCGAAACACCGACGTCTTCCGCTTCGCCATGGAGCGGCTGCCACGCGAGGTCTACCTGGCCAGCTATTACGAACGATGGCTCGGAGCCTTCGAGGGTTTGCTCGAACAGGCGGGGTACCTCGCGCCCGGTGAGGTCGACGCTCGTGTCGAGGGCCGCTCCGCGAACGCCGGGCCGCGCCGCGTGTCGCGGGCGAGACTTGCCGGGACGGCTGGTGCGGTGCGTTCGTTGCTGCGCCCGACGCTTCGCCAGTGGTATGCCGGACGCGTTCTGCCACGGCTGCTGGGAACGTCGCGGCCCGCGTTGCGCCGCAAGCGATACGCGGTGGGCGATCCGGTGCGGGTGCGCGACGTCCGCGCGACGCCGTACACCCGGCAGCCGGGCTACGTCACCGGGAAGTCGGGCGTGATTGCCGCCCACCTCGGCTCGACGCTCCTACCCGATGCCGTCACCGTGGGTAGGCGCGCGTTGCCGCAGCACCTGTACACGGTCGCCTTCGAAGGCAACGAGTTGTGGGGTGCGGCCGCCGAGCCCGGCACCGAGGTGCGGGTGGACCTCTTCGAGTCGTATCTGGAGGCGATGTGAACGACGCGACGGCAGCCCGGGTTGAAGCCTTGGAGTCCCTGCTCGTGGAGAAGCATCTCGTCGATCCAGCTGTGGTCGACGAGGTGATCGACCACTACGAGCACAATGTCGGGCCGCTCAACGGAGCGAAGGTGATCGCGCGCGCCTGGACCGATCCGGAGTACCGGGAGCGGCTGCTTGCCGATGGAACGCGTGCGGTGGCCGAACTCGGATTCGGTGGACCCGAGGGCCACATGATCGTCGCGGTGCCGAATACGCCCGAGGTACACAACGTGGTGGTGTGCACGCTCTGCTCCTGCTATCCATGGCCGGTACTCGGTCTTCCACCGTCCTGGTACAAGTCGCCGCAGTACCGCTCACGGATGGTGGCGCAGCCGCGAGCACTCCTGGCGGAGATGGGACTGGATCTGCCGTCCGACGTCAGGATCAGAGTCTGGGACAGTTCGGCGGAGGCGCGCTACCTCGTCGTACCTCAACGGCCGCCCGGAACCGATGACCTCGACATGGCGGAACTCGCGCGACTGGTCACTCGCGACTCGATGATCGGGGTGGGGCAGCCGTTGTCTCGTGAGGGTGCAGGCGATGGCTGACGCAACGAGCGTCGACGCCGACCTCAACGGAGTGGTATCGCCGCCCCGCGACAACGGGGAGATCGTCTTCGAGACACCATGGCAACGCCGGGTATTCGGTGTGACCGTGGCGGCATGCCGATCGGGTACCTGCGATTGGGATGGCTTCCGAGAGCGATTGATTCTTCGCATCGCCGAGGACGAGCTGCGACCGTACTGGCTGAGCTGGACGGCGGCGTTCGAGGACGTCCTCGGACGCAACGCCGTGCTTACGCCCGATGAGATAAACGGACGGCACGCTGAAATACTGTGCCGTCCTGCCGGTTCCGATCACGCACCTCATTAGTCTCCGTCAGCCGCGCGACTGCTTGGCGACCGACTGCTTGAAGGCTTCCTGCGCCTCGGCCGACGAGTTGAACCGCCAGTCCCGCTCCTTGTCGGCCTGGAACCACACCAGACCGCGCACCCGCTCCTGGGTGGACAGGAAGTCGAACAATCCGTAGATCCAGTCCGCCTTGTCGGTTCCCGAGCGTGGTCCCTCTGCACTCGCGGTCTCGCCGATGAGGATGTCGTGTTCGCCGTCCAACTCGCGCAGCCGCTCGAGTGCCTGACCGAAGACCTCGTCGGGCGCCCGCCAGGTCTGGCCGTCGCCCTCGCCCCAGTTGTAGCCGTCCAACCCGAGGACGTCGACACTGTCGACGCCCGGGAAGGCGGCCACCATGTCGTCGGCGCCCTCGGACGTCGCATCCGGGCACCACATGAACTCGACTCGATCGGCGCCGGCCTGCGCGAAGCGTTCCCGGACGTGCTTCCACGCCGCGACCGAGTCGGCGGCGGTGTTGCCGTTGACCCCCACCGACCATGGGTAGTTCGGCGCGTTCATCTCGTGGCCGACCCGCAAAATCACCGAATCGCCCCACCCGGCCAGCTCGCGTGCCCATCGATCCAGCTGGCCGTCGAAGTCGCCCGCCGCTATCCGGCGCGGCGCGTAGGCCGGTTGCTCGGTGCCCGCGCCCGGCTGCCACACCTCGAGGGTGAGGATGGGCGTCGCCCCAGCCGCGCGGATCGACGTCAGTGCCGCCACGGGAACCGGATCGTCGATCGCGTGAAAGCGCACGATGTAGCGCGGCGAAGCCCCCGCCATCTCGGTGACGACGGGCAGCGCACTGGACTCCGACGAGTCGTCGGGCAGGAAGACGCCCCACTCGACGGGGTGTGCGGGGACCAGTCCACTGGGCTGCGCCGTGGGCTGCGATCCGCAGCCCACGCTCAGCAGCAGCGCCGCGGACGTCAGCCGGATGACCAGCCGGTTGAGGCTGCGCCGCGTCGGCGTCATCCGCCTGGCGGGGGCGGGGGCGCCGTCACGGTCGTCGTGCTGACAGTCGTGCTGACGGACGTGCTGGTCACCGTGCTGGTGACGGTGCTCGTGGTGGTCGACGGTTCTTGCGACGTGGTCGTCTCGACGGTGGTCGTCGGCGTTGCCGACACGGTGCTGGTCTCGGTGACCGTCGTCGTCTCGGTGGTCGGCGCTGCGCTGCGCGGGGCCGTGGTCGCCGACTGAGTGATCGGTGTCAGTGGGGTGTTCGACGTGGTGTCCGCGTCGTCGGCGTCGCTGCCGAAGACGGACCACACGATCAGCGCCAGCAACAGCATGGTCAGCGCGCCTGCGGCGAACATCGTGGCCGGCGTCCGGTACCACGGCATGGGTTCCTCGGGTGGCGGCTCGTGAGGTGGCCGCTGGCCGCCGTAACCGCCGGTCCGGTCGTCGTAGTACCCGCCATCCCCCGGTGGACCGTAGTTCGAGCCAGGTGGGCCGTAGTTCGACATGTTTGCTGATGCTAGTCGGGTGCCGAGCGCCGCCTGCGATATTCGCAAGGCCAGAGCGAGCGCTCGGAGGGGACTGCTTGGCGCATTGACGGTGTGGGTAATTTTCGCGACTCGATGCATGCTGCTCGCCGCCGGACCGGTTGGTTGACCAGCGCTTTCTACGGGCGCGCCGCATCGGAACAGGAGAAGCCCCTTGCGAACGCAACCACAACGCTTCGCCAGGTCGCTAGGCGATTTGCTGCCACCGAAACGCTGCTATGTTTCGGCTGGCATGTGAGATATCTGAGCGATCGCTCCGTTTACTGCATGTAATTGCGCGCGGCGGTCTGGCCCGCGCGAGGAAGCGAGCGCCATGATCTTCAGCGGCAT
>JAQSXQ010000099.1 GCA_029256565.1 Mycobacterium sp. | reverse complement strand
GTGTCGTGCTCCTGGGCGAAGTACCCGAGCTTGAGGCCGTGCCCGGGCTCGATGGCCCCGGCGTCGGCCTTCTCGGCGCCCGCGAGGATGCGCAGCAGCGTGGTCTTGCCCGCGCCGTTCAATCCCAGCACGACGACGCGGGAACCCTTGTCGATCGCCAGGTCGACGCCGGTGAAGATCTCCAGCGAGCCGTAGGTCTTGGTGAGACCCTTGGCCACCAACGGCGTGCGACCGCACACCGCTGGTGTCGGGAACCTGATCTTGGCGACCTTGTCGGCAACGCGCTCGTCGTCGAGTTCGGCGATCATGCGCTCGGCCCGTCGCAACATGTTCTGTGCGGCAACGGCTTTGGTGGCCTTGGCACCCATCTTGGCGGCCTGGGTGCGCAACGCACCCGCCTTCTTCTCGGCATTGGCCCGTTCGCGACGCCTACGCTGCTCGTCGGTGGCCCGAGCGTCGAGGTACTTCTGCCAGCCCATGTTGTAGACGTCCGCCTCGCCGCGCACCGCGTCGAGGAACCAGACCCGGTTGACGACGTCGGCGAGCAGCTCCACGTCGTGACTGATGACCACCAGTCCACCGGCGTGGTTCTGCAGGAACGAACGCAGCCAACCGATCGAGTCGGCGTCGAGGTGGTTGGTGGGTTCGTCGAGGAGCAGGGTGGTGTCGGAACCCGAACCGGTATCCGAGGCGGCGAACAGGATGCGTGCCAGTTCGACGCGGCGCCGCTGTCCACCGGACAGGGTGCGCAGCGACTGGGTCAGGATGCGCTCGGGCAGTCCGAGGCTCGCGCAGATGCGGCCTGCCTCGCTCTCCGCGGCGTATCCACCGAGCGCGGCGAAGCGCTCCTCGAGTTCGCCGTATCGACGGACCGCCTTGTCACGGGCGGCGTCGTCGGCGACCTCGGCCATGATCGTCTGCTGCTTCTCGAGGTCGGACAGCAGCGTGTCGAGCCCGCGCGCCGAGAGGACGCGGTCCCGGGCCAGCATGTCGAGGTCGCCCTCCCTGGGATCCTGTGGCAGGTACCCGATCTCGCCGGTCCGCTCGATCCTGCCCGCGTAGGGCTCGCCCTCCCCCGCCAGGATGCGCATGGTGGTGGTCTTGCCTGCGCCGTTGCGGCCGACCAGACCGATGCGGTCACCCGGTTGGATGCGCAGTGCCGAGCCTTCGGTGGACAGCAGCGTGCGCGCGCCGGCGCGGACCTCCAGGTCCGTTGCGGTGATCACGCTGCTGACCTACCCCTCTGTGTATTCGTCGTCGTTACTTCTCGTCACTAGCAGTCGACTCCTCGAGCTAGCGCTCGTCGGTGAAGACCGCGGGTCGTTTCTCGGCGCGCGCAGCGACCGCCTCCTCGAAGTTGGCGGTGAGCAGACGCACGTAGAGTTGACCAAGACCTTCGGCCTGCATGTGACCTTCCAGGCTACCGGCGTCCAGTCCACTCCAGAGCGTGCGCTTGGTCAACTCGATACCCGGCCGGGAGAAGCCCGCGATGCGGTCGGCCATCTCGTAGCAGGTGTCCAGCAGCTCGCCGTCCGGGACGGTGCGAGACACCAGTCCGATGCGCTCGGCCTCGGCGGCGTCGATGTCCCGCCCGGTCAGCATGGCTTCGAACGCCCGCGAGGTGCCGATTGCACGTGGTAGCAGGTAGGACAGGCCGAGTTCGCTCGCGGTGAGGCCGTTGTTGATGCCCGCCGCGCGGAAGTAGGCGCCCTCGGCGGCGACCCTGATGTCGCAGGCCAGTGCCAGACACAATCCGCCGCCGATGGCCGCACCGTTGACCGCCGCGATGACGGGCTGGTGCAGCTTGCGTATGGCGAGGATCACGTCGTCGAGCACCTCCATCGACCGCAGCGCGAACGTCGGCCTGGTGAGGCCGGCGACGTGCGGGACCGACCCGGCCGACTTGTGATCGGCTCCCGACGAGAACCCCCGCCCCGCCCCGGTCAGCACCACGGCGCGTACAGAGTTGTCGTGGGTCAGTTCGTCGAGGGCCGCCTTGAGCGGCACCATGACGTCGAACGCCATCGAGTTCATCCGCTCGGGGCGGTTGAGGGTGACCACTGCGACCTCTGGCCGCGGCCGGTCGACGAGGACGAGGGGCGCGTCGTTCTGCTGGCTCACGACGTGCACGCTATCGCGTGCGCGCACCCGTTCCGCGGACCTCGGGGAGGTCAGGCCTGGTCGGCTTCGCCCTGCGAGGCGATGGCCGCCTCGATGTCGAAGTCCTTGATCTGGGAGATGACGGCGTCCAGGTCCTTCGCGGGAAGCATCCCGGAGTGCCGGAACACCATGTGACCCTTCTTGAAGGCCATCAGGGTCGGGATCGCCTGGATCTCGGCCGCCTGGGCGAGTCCCGGTTCCGCCTCGGTGTCGACCTTGGCGTGCACCACGTCGGGGTGCTTGTCCGACGAGGCGGAGAACGTCGGGGCGAAGGCCTTGCAGGGACCACACCATTCGGCCCAGAAATCGACCAGCACGATCTCGTTGTCGGTGATGGTCTCGTTGAACTTCTCGGCAGTGATGTCTTGCGTGCTCACGTCATTCCTAACGTCGTGGTCCATCCCGTTGTTCCAGTGCGCGAACGGGCTGTCGGCTCGGTGTTCTCAGTTCAGAGCGGCCAGTGCGGTGCGGGCGTCGTAACCGACGAACCCATCCAGGGTTCCCGATCGCAGCCGGTTGACCCATGTGGGGTCGGCCAACAATGCCCGCCCGATCGCGACGACGTCGAACTCGCCCGCCGCGAATCGATCGATCAGCGTTTCCGCCGACGCCGGCTTGATGACCTCGCCGTCCTTCTCGCTGCGGAACTGAGTTTGCAGACCCACGGAGCCCACGGCGATGACCGGCGCTCCGGTCACCTTCTTCGTCCACCCCGCGAGGCTCAGCGCCGGATCGAGGTCGGGGAAGGCCGCCGCGTAGTGCCTCCGGGTCGACGGGTGCAGGACGTCGACGCCGGCGTCGAGCAGCGGAGCCAGGATCGCCTGCAGTTCGGTCGGGTCGTCGGCGATCGATGCGGCGTAGTCCGTCCCCTTCCACTGCGAGAAGCGGAAGACGATCGGGAAGTCGGGCCCGACGGCGGCCCGCACCGCGGCGACCACCTCCGCGGGGAACCTCGTGCGCTCGACCGCGGAGCCGCCATAGGCGTCCGTGCGCAGGTTCGTTCTGGCCCACAGAAAGCTGTCGAGCAGGTACCCGTGTGCGCCGTGCAACTCGACGGCGTCGAACCCCGCCGCCCTGGCATTCGCCGCGGCAGTGGCATAGTCCGCGGCGACGTCGACGAGTTCGTCGGCGGTGAGCGCACGGCCGCGCGGCTTGCCGGTGCCGCCGACGCCGGACGGGCTGACGGGGGTGACTCCGTCGGCGTGGTGCCGCTCCCCGCCCTGATGCCAGAGCTGCGCGGCGATCACCGCGCCGTGGGAGTGCACTGCGTTCGTGACGGCGCGCCACCCGGTCACGGCGTCGTCGCCGACGAGCGTGGGCACTGAATCGGGGTAGGCCGATTCGGCAGCTCCCAGTCGGATGCCCTCCGTGACGATGAGGCCGACTCCACCGGCCGCCCGACGCGCGTAGTAGTCGGCGACGTCACGTCCGGGGACGCCACCCGGTGACGCCTGCCGCGTCATCGGCGCCATCGCGAAGCGGTTGGGGATCGTCATCGATCGAACGGTCAACGGCGTGAACAACTCACCGGGGTCGGAACTCATGTAGGCGTGCAACACCCTTCCACTCGCAGCGATTCCGTCGCGATCACGTGGCGGTGCGGCCCTCGGCGAAGAACCCGGCGATCTCCTCGGCGAGGCGGTCGACGTCGTGGCCGGGATCGAGGGGCCGCAGCGCGCCGAAGGGAGCGTTCCAGAACGCGCCCGTGCGGGGCGTCCAGGGGCCGACGTACGCATAGGGCAGCGGGTGATGCTCGTCTCCCGCCGAGACGCCGTAGTTGACCTCGGCCTCGGTGACGGCGACGTCGAAGTGCTCGGGCCACAACACCGGATGCTGCTCGGGCAGCGCCTGCTTGAGCGCGAACCCGCCCGCGTAGAGGCAGCGATGCAGCAGCTCGGCCGCGCCGGGGTCGAGGTCGAGTTCGGCGTCGGCGGGCAGCGGTTCGCGCAGGTCGTACACCCCGACCGGCGGGCCGTAGTCGATGCCTGCGGCCGCGGCGAGCGCCCCGACCGGACCGGCCAGTGCGGCCGAGTCGTCCTGCCAGGTGAACTCGGTGGCGTGCACTGACAGTGACAGAGCGGTGGCGGCGAAGCCGTCGGGGCGCACGGCGAGGCGGATGGTGCCCGCGGCGCGGTACTGCGGTCCGGCGATCAGACTCTCGGCGACGCCGCGCAACTGTCGGCGCGTCGACACGTAGACCCCGATGGCGTCCTTCGTCCCTGACACGCTGCCTCCCACGGTGCATCCACGAGCACCCGAAGCCGGGCTCGCGGCCAACCTACCCTCGCGTGCTCCGTCAGGGTTGCCCGCGCCGCACCTGCTCGAGTGTCGGCAGTTTCCAGTGCTTGCCCTGCTCGACGTCGAAGCTCATCGGCCGGTAACGAAGTAGTCCGCTGCCCGGGTACGGGGTGTACTCGCCGAACCAGACGGTCCCCTCGACGGCGTAGAGGTCGATCCTGATGAAGTCCCAGCCCGAGCCAAGCGCACTGGCGATCTCGAGCATCGTCTCCAGTTCCGGTGGGCGGGGTTCGTCGGCGACGGGCATGATCCGCCAGCGCACGTCCAGACGGTTCCAGTCGGTGTCGAGGAAGGTGGCCGTCTGCGAGGTGAACCGGCCGCGATTCACCTGGATGAGTTCGACCCTGCCGTCGAAGACGAAGAACTTGTAGTCGGTCGGCGCGGCGCCGTCGGGGGTCGGAATGCGTTCCTCGATCAGCAGGCCCGGCCTCGCTTCCTCGTAACCCCACTCGCCGAGCGCCACGGGGGTGTGCTTCCCCCAGTGCCGCGTCTGGTCGACGAGCGCGTCGAGGTCGGTTCCCCGGTCGGGGCCGAAGAGCACCTGCCCGCTGCTGTGGTTCGGCTTCAACACCCACGGCGGGAGTGCGAAGACGTCTGGCGCACTACGCAAGTCGGTTCCGAACCAGTAGGTCTCCGGGATCCGCAACTTCGGCCCCGGATAGGCCACTCGAGCCATCTCCTTCATCCGCATCTTGTCGCACGCGGCGACGATGCGGTCCCGCCGATCGTTGAAGATGCGCCAGTTGGCCTTCTCGTTGAAGGTGCGTGGCCGACGGAAGTTGCCGGGTTTGCGAATCATTCCCAGATAGAGGACGTGGCGAAGGACACGCGTCGGCACCAGACGAGCCGTCCACGCCTGCACCGCCCGTTCCATCCAACGCACGAATGTCTCGATCGACTGCTGCAGTCGCTGGCGCCCCGGCCGCCGATCGGCGACTTGGACCAGATCCTCCGTTTTCAGCAACTCAGTCATCGATAACGCACCATCAAGGTCATTCTGGAAGTCTTACCAAACTCTGACGCCTTCGTGGGGGCTACGTAAGTGAGTTTGCTGGTGGAAGGGTTTCGATGGAAGGGTCAGCCCGTCGGCGAAGCCAATTTGACTATCGTGAATGAGCTTAGGCTAAGGTAACCTCCGGCCGCGTCAGCAACGTCCCCGAAGATCGGGACCCCCGTCCGGCCCCGACTCCATGGAGGAACTCAGCGATGCGCGTCGTCTTCTTCGGTTTCCAGACGTGGGGCCGCCGCACCCTGCAGGCCTTGCTCGACCTGGACCAGGACGTCCCGCTGGTGGTCACGCACCCCGCGAGTACGCAGTCCTACAAGGCGATCTGGTCGGACTCGGTCGAGGAACTCGCCCGCGAGAACGACATTCCAGTGCATCTCACCGACCGGATCGACGCCGAGACCATCGATCTCGTCAAGCGATCCGAGCCCGACGTCAACGTCGTCAACAGCTGGTACACCAAGTGGCCCGCCGAGTTGTACGACCTACCGCCGCACGGCACCTTGAACTTTCACGACTCGATGTTGCCGCGGGGCACCGGGTTCTCCCCCGTGCTGTGGGCGCTGATCAGCGGTGAGACCCACACGGGCCT
Source organism: Mycobacterium sp. (assembly GCA_029256565.1). Lineage (GTDB taxonomy): Bacteria > Actinomycetota > Actinomycetes > Mycobacteriales > Mycobacteriaceae > Mycobacterium. The sequence continues at coordinate 728 of JAQSXQ010000099.1, read as the reverse complement.
GACCGTTCATCGCATGGACGAGGGCTTGGACACCGGCGACGTGCTCGTCCAGCGGTCGTTGCCCATCGGAACCACCGATACGGGCACCGAGTTGGTGCTGCGGACCATGGACCTGATTCCCGAGGTCCTTCGCGACGCGCTCGACGCGCTGGAATCGGGGACGCCGGTCTGGCGGCCGCAGAACAGGGAGGAGCAGACGTACTTCCACAAGCGTTCGGAGCGGGACAGCCTCCTCGAACTCTCTTGGCCCGCTGAGGATCTCGAGCGGTTCGTGCGCGCGCTGTCGGCCCCGTATCCGCGTGCGTTCACGTTCTACCGCGGCGAGCGCCTGGAGGTGCTGGAGGCGCACACGTCGAAGGCGCGGTACGGCGGCACGGTCGGACGGGTGATCGTGCAGGAGGGCGGCGGCGCCGTGGTGTGCGGCCCGAACGCCCACCGGGGCGCCAACCGTGCCCTGGTCATCACGCGGGTGCGGGGCGCCGACGGCGTCGAGCGCACGGGCAGCGATGTGTTCGCACGCGGTGGGTATCTGCAGCAGCAGGCGTAGGGAACCCCGCACCCACGCGCCTTGGCTTCACACCTGTGATGCCTCAAGACAAGGCGACACTTCCGCGGTTGTCATCAGGCGAGGCGAGATCGCCGACTTACTGGACGAGTTCTTCGTGCAATGACACCCGCCACCGCAACCTCATCGCGGGACCACGAGAAATGTCACCGATGTCCTGACG
>JAQSXQ010000098.1 GCA_029256565.1 Mycobacterium sp. | reverse complement strand
TCGTGCAGAACAAACTCATCAGTGGCGTCGACGCCAACGGATCGGCCGCCGACGGTGAGATCGAGTGGAACTTCGCGCACGCGTGGGGGCTTGGTGACTCCGTCGGCCCGGACGAGTACGACTTCGCGTCCACCGCGATGCACGAGCTGCTGCACTCGTTCGGCTTCCTGTCCTACATCGACGAGCGGGGCAAGAACACCGGACGGTCGTGGGCCGTGATGGACGGCTTCATCGTGACGTCGACGGGCGCGAAGCCGATCGGTTCCGGGTACCGGTGGAACACCGCCTACGACGGGAACCTGACCGGCGCCAAGGGAGGACTCTTCTTCGGGGGCGCCCATGCCGTCGCCGCCTACGGCGGACTGGTTCCGCTGTTCACTCCGAATCCGTGGGAGAGCGGCAGCTCGGGCTCGCACCTCGACGACACGGTCTTCACCGACGCTGATCAGAAGATGATGAATGCCAAGACCGACACTGGTCTCGGCATCAGGGTCCTCAGCCCGGTGGAGTTGGGCATCCTGCGGGATCTCGGATTCACCGTCGTCCCGCAGACGTCGACCGTCGCGATGGCCGCCATGGTGCTCATCGTGTTTCGTCGCACGCGGAAGGCGCCGCTTGCGAAGATGGAGGGATGACACCTCCTCCGATCGAACGCTGGCACGACTTCATCTCCGGCGGGCACGACCCAGCCGTCCTCGACGCCCTGCTGGCCGACGACGTCGTGTTCCACTCGCCTGCGCTGTTCTCGCCGCAAGAGGGCCGTGAGAAGACGGCGATGTACCTCACCGCGGCTGCGAAGGTGTTCGGCGGCACGGACTTTCGCTACGAAGGGCAGTGGTTCGCGGAGAGGTCTGCCGTCCTGGAGTTCGCCGCGACGATCGACGGCAAGTACGTCAACGGCATCGACATGATCGCGTGGAACGACGATGAACTGATCACGTCGTTCAAGGTGATGATCCGGCCGTTCTCGGCCCTTCAGTTGGTGATGGGGAAGATGGCGGAGTTGCTGCAGCCGAGCTGACACCGTTCCCGCAGCGCCTCGGCCGCCATGGGGCGGGCGAAGTAGTGGCCCTGGGCGACGTCGCACCCGGCCTCGCGCAGCCAGCGGGCGGTCGCCTCGTTCTCGACGCCCTCGGCGACGCAGGCGATGCCCAGCGCGTGGGCGAGGTCGATGACCGACTGGACGATCGCCGCCGCCCGCTCGCTGCGCAGCACGGGTGCGATGAACTGGCGGTCGAGCTTCAGCTCGTCGATCGGTAGGTCGCGCAGGTAGCTCATGGTGGCGTACCCGCTGCCGAAGTCGTCTATGGCGATGCGAATCCCGTTGGCCCGCAGTCGTTGGATCACCCCGCCGGCCCGCCGAATGTTGGCCAGCAGCAGGTGCTCGGTGATCTCGACCGAGAGCGCCGTCGGCGGGAGGCCGGTGCGCTCGAGCGCGGCGGCGATGCGGTCGGGCAGAGCCAGGTCGTTGAGCGACGGCGCGAAGAGGTTGATGGCGACCGGTATCTCGCATTCGGCGGCGTCGTACCACGTCACCGCGTCGTGGGCCGCCCGGTACAGCACCAGGTCGGTGACCGCACCCATCAGGCCGTTCTGGCGCACCAGGGGCAGGAACTGGTTCGGGGTCAGCACGCCGAACTCGGGATGGGGCCAGCGCACCAGCGCCTCGACGCCGACGGTGTTGCCAGTGGTGAGGCTGATCTTGGGCTGGTAGACGAGGTCGAGTTCGTCGTCGTCGATGGCCCGGCGCAGCTGGCCGAGCAATTGGATTCCCGCGACGGGGGAACGCCGCCGCTTGCCCGCATGCCATGACGGACTTTGCGTTTCGGTGCGGTCGACGTGCCGCATGTCGGCGGTGAAGGTCTGCACGCCTCCGACGCCGGCGCGCTTGGCGGCGTACATCGCGATGTCGGCCCGGCGGAACAGTTCGTCGGCGGTCACTTCGTCGTCCTCGAGACCGGGTGTGACGGCCAGTCCCACGCTGGGGTGCATGAACACCTCTTCACCCTCGAGGAAGAACGCCTTGTCGAATACTTCGACCACGCGTTGCGCCGTGGTCTCGGCGGGCTGCGGTCCGTCCTCGATGAGGATCGCGAATTCGTCGCCGCCGAGGCGTGCGACCGTGTCGCCGGTGGGAACGATGGTGACGAGTCGTTCGGCGACGGCGCGCAGCAGCGCGTCACCGGCCGGATGTCCGAGATTGTCGTTGACGAGCTTGAACTCGTCTAGGTCGAGCGACAGCACGGCCACTCGGCGGCCGTCGCGGTCGCGCATCTCCATCGCGTGGTTCAGGCGATCGGAGAACAGCAGTCGGTTGGCCAGGCCGGTCAGGGGATCGCGCAATGCCTGATCCGCGACGGCCTCCAGCAGGGTTCTGTTGTCCAGCAGCATGATCAGCTGCCGGACCAGTGCGGCACCCACCAGGATCCCACCCGAGACCAGCACCGGTATGGCCGCCGACGTCGACGACAGATCGATGAGCCCGACGGCGGCGGCGATGGCCATCGGAACGTAGGGCAGCCACTGCCACAGTCGCGACGAGTGCGGCTTGCCGGGCGCTTCGTTGTCCGGATTGCGGATGGCGAGCAGGGCGCCCGCACTCAGCAGCACCAGTCCCACGGCCCATCCGACGACGAGCAGGTCGCTGGTGCGGATGCCCTTGGCGTTGAGGTACACCAGCAGTGAGTCCGTGATCGCCAGCGTCGACAGGCCGGCGGTGACCAGTGCGAGGACCCGCCGGTGGCTCGGCGGGGCGGAGGTCAGCACCAGCACCGAGATGGCCACCATGAAGACGTCGGCGACGGCGTAGGTGAGCGACGTTGCCAGTTCCGCGCCAATCTCCTGATGGGCGGCGAAGAGCTGTCGCAGGACCAGGACCCAGGAGACGAGGAACAGCGACGACGTGATGATGAGACCGTCGATGAGCGGTCGCAGGCCCACCAGTCGCCGCGCCGACGCCGTGATGACGAAGGCGACGATGGTGCCGACCGGCAGGACCAGATAGGCGACGTCGGCTATCGACGGCGACGGTGGTTCGGCGTGCAGCACGAGCCCGTAGCAGGCCCAGATGGCATCGCCGACGACCCAGCCGAACAGTCCGACCGCCACGGCCATCCACGCGCGGCCGCGCAACTGCGGCGTGCGGATCGCGGCGGTGAGCGCGCACCCGAAGGCGAGCATGGAGAACCCGAGTGAGCCCAGCGCGCTGACGGCCGCCGTGACGTCCGGTCCGCCCCAACCCGCGCCGAGCCAGGTGGCAAACACGACGACGGCGATGGCTGCGGCCAAGATCACCGGCTGAATTCCGTTCTTTAGGACGCGAACTCCCAGATCGAGGCCATCGTTGGGCACGTTGCCACTCTTTGTCAAGCAAGCCTGACCTATGTTCAATAGACGGCCAGGTAAGTCGTCAGCAACCTATCGACGGTATCGGTCGCGATATGGCATCCGTTACTCTGATTTCGATGCGTTTGCTCCTGATCGCCGACACGCACGTACCCAAGCGCGCCAAGGACATGCCTCCCGCGGTGTGGGACGAAGTCGCGCGCGTCGACGTCGTGATCCATGCGGGGGACTGGGTCGAACCTTCGCTGCTCGACGATCTCGAAGGACGTGCCCGCCGGCTGATCGGCTGCTGGGGCAACAACGACGGCGAGGAGTTGCGCCGACGGTTGCCCGAGCGTGCGGACGAGACGCTCGAGGGCGTGCGGTTCACCGTCGTGCACGAGACGGGGCAGTCGGGCGGGCGCGATGCGCGCATGGCGCGGCTCTATCCGGACACCGACGTACTGGTGTTCGGCCACAGTCACATTCCGTGGGATGCGACCGCTGACACGGGGCTGCGCTTGCTGAATCCCGGTTCGCCGACCGACCGGCGCCGTCAGCCGTTCTGCACGTACATGACGGCGACGGTGGCGGACGGGTCACTCGACGACGTCGTGCTGCATCGTGTCTGACCGTCCGGCGACCGCGGCGGACGTGCACGGGATCGCGTCGTCCATGCCGCACGTCTCCCGGGTCGATGGTGCGAAGGGCAACTCGATCTATCAGGTGGGCGGGAAGTCGTTCGTGTTCTTCCGGACCAAGCGTCCCGACGCGCCCTTCGACGACGTCATCGTGCTGTGGGTGGAGTCGGACGCCGACAAGTTGGCGCTGGTTCAGGACGAGTCGTCGCCCTTCTTCACCACCGACCACTTCAACGGCCACAGGTCCGTGTTGGTGCGCGCCAGCGAACTGCACCGGGTGGGGCTCGACGAACTGACCGAACTCATTCAGGACGCCTGGATGTCGCAGGCGTCGAAGCGGCGCGCTCGGCAGTGGATGGAGAGCCGCGGCTAGCTGGCATCGGCCGCGCAGATCAGTCCGATGTGCTTGGTCGCCCAATTGCCGAGTGGCTCAAGCGCATCGAGCAGTTCGCGGCCCGCCGGCGTCATCGAGTACTCGACCCGCGGTGGTACCTCGTGATAGCTCTCGCGGTGGACGACGCCGTGACGCTGCAGTTCCTTGAGGTTCTGCGTCAGCATCTTCTGCGAGATGCCCGTCAGGCTGCGGTGCAGCGCGTTGAAACGCTTGGGCCCGTCCTGCAGCTCCCAGAGAATGAGCGGCTTCCACTTCCCGTCGACGACGTCCATCGCCGCGTCCAGGCCGCAGGTGTATCTACCGAGTTGAGTCACTGCTGGTCACCGCCATTGCTTTCGTCTAGGTAAGTACCGCACTTAATAGTGGGTACTTGTCGAAGGGGATGCGTACTTTCACGATGGTGTCATGAACAACCCACGACTTTCACCCGTTTCGTTCCTCGGCATCGGCGAGATGGGCGCGGCCCTGGTCCGAGCCGCCACCGCCGCCGGGTTCCCGATCACCGTATGGAACCGCGACCGTTCCAAAGCCGATGCACTGAACGGTGTTTCGGTCGCCGACAGCCCTGCCGACGCGATCGCGGCGGCGCCGACGGTGGTGGTGTGCCTGTTCGACATCGCGTCGGTGCACGAGGTGCTCGACCCCGTGGTCGACGGGCTCGCGGGGCGCCGGCTGATCAATCTCACGACCACCTCGCCCGACGGCGCGCGAGAGCTGGCGGCGTGGGCCGCCGCCGCGGGGGCGGAGTATCTCGATGGGGGCATCATGGCGACCCCGCCGATGATCGGAACGCCGCATTCCAGCGTGCTGTACAGCGGTTCCCGCCACGTCTTCGACGACTCGCGCGAACTGCTCGAGACATGGGGTACGGCAGAGCACTTCGGTGACGACGCCGGCATGGCGTCGATGTACGACCTGGCGCTGCTGTCGGGCATGTACGTCATGTTCGCCGGCTTCTTCCACGGCGCTGCGATGGTGGGCGCCAGCGGGGTGCCCGCCAAGGAGTTCGCAATCCGCGCGGTCTCGTGGCTGCAGGCCGTGCTCCCGGCTCTCACCGAATATGCCGAGGTCATCGACGGCGGCGACTACTCACTGCCCGGTCAGCAGAGCCTGAACTTCTCCGACCTGACCGACATCCTCGACGCGAGCCGACAGCAGGGCATCAGTACCGAAGTGGTCGACGTCGTACAGCGACTGATCCACCGGCAGATCGACGCCGGGCACGGTGACGACGGATTCGCCCGCGTGATCGAGAGCATCAAGCACCCCGAGGTGGCAGCGTGACCCACCTGACCGTCATCGGGCTCGGACCGATGGGGCAGGCGCTCTCGAGTGCCCTGCTCGACGCGAATGTGTCCCTGTCCGTATGGAACCGCACCGAATCGAAGGCCAACGGCTTGCTGGCGCGTGGTGCCGAGTGGGCGCCGAGCCCGGCCGCGGCCGTCGCCGCGAGCGATCTGACGCTGATCAACGTGGTGGACCACGCAGCGCTGGACGCCGTCGTCGACTCCGCGGGGGAAGCGGTCGCCGGGCGGACCATCGTCGGACTGTCCTCGGACGCACCCGAACGCGCGCGCCGGACGGCCGCACTGGTCGAGAAGCTTGGTGGCCGCTATCTCGACGGTGCCATCATGACGCCGACGGTGACCATCGGAACGCCGGACGCCAGCATCCTGTTCGCAGGACCGCGCGATCTCTACGACGCGCACCACTCCACGTTCGCCACGCTGGCGACGCCGACGTGGGTCGGTGACGAGGTGGGACGGGCGGCCGGCTTCGACATGGCGCTGCTCGACCTGTTCTGGACGTCGGTGGGCGGGTTCATGCACGCGCTGAAGGTGGCCGGAGCCAACGGGATCGGGCCGGCCGAGTTGCTCCCACACGCCCACGGGATCGTGGGAATCCTTCCGCCGATACTGGACGAGATCGCCGAACGCGTGGGCGCCGACCGGCACGGCGACAGCGACGCCTCGGTGTCGTCGCTGGGGTCGTCGCTGCGCCACTTGATCGACGCGTCCCGAGACGCCGGCGCGGACACCGCTGCGCTGGAGGCACTCCGTCGGTCCGCCGACGCAGCCGTGGCCGCCGGGCAGGGCGACGACGAGGTCAGCCGGGTGACGTCCTACCTGTAGTCACGCAGCGTGTCCCGTGATGGCGATGCCCACGCGTCGTTCGACCTCGCTGAGGTCGATGCGCCGACGGCCGGGTAGTGGTGGCGCCTTGCTGCTGTAGGTGGTGCCGGTCGGCGTCGTGAATTCGGTTGTGTGGCAGCCATCATGGTCGTGTGACGTGCGGACGCGCCAGCGGGGCGCTTCCTTGGCGTAGTTGCACGCTTCGCAGGTTCCGTTGCCGTTGACGGCTGAGGTGGGCCCGCCGCGGGCGTTGGGTTGGGCGTGGTCGGTGTGGCGGATGGGGGCGTTGCAGTAGGGGGTGCGGCAGGTGTCGTCGCG
>JAQSXQ010000097.1 GCA_029256565.1 Mycobacterium sp. | reverse complement strand
GCGATCACGGCCAGCACGACGCCCGCGACCATCCCGGCGACGCCGCCACCGAGGATGCGGGTGAAGCCGACGTTGCTGCTCGTCAGCCCGAGTGACGTGGCGACGTGCCACAGACCGAACAGCAACGACCCCGCTGCCGCCACGCCGCGGAAGCCCCACGCCCGCGTCATCGCGCCGTGCAGGACGCCGCGGAAGACGAGTTCCTCGGGAATCACCGTCTGCAGCGGAATGATGATCATCGAGGCGAGGAACGCCCCCGACAACGTCGCGTAGTGGTCGTTCATGAACATCGGTCTGGTCCACGGCAGCGCGACCCCGATCGCGATCACCGACGCGACCAACGCGACGGCCGCCAGCGCGTAGCCCGCACCGGACCTCCAGTGCTCGCGTCCGAGCCCCAGTTCGGCCCATCCCAGCCCGCGCGACCGGACCAGCGCCACCAGACCGGCCGCCGCCAGTGGCACGGTGACGACGTTGGCCCACGGCGTGGTGAAGTGCGCGATGAGGTTGGTCAGTGCGAGGACCACCACCACGACGCCGATGTCGACGTAGGCGCGGTAGTGGTTCAGTGCGGACAACTGGCCCAACAGCGGATGCGGGAGGGCATCGGCGGGCAGCGCACTGGGCTCGGGCATGACCGGCCAAGTGTATGCGGCAGAGACGTATCGGCAGATCACGAGCCATGCAGCCGTCGGCGGGGACACCCGCGGCGCGGGTTCGCGGGGTGCTGAACGATACTGATGCCCGTGCTTGACAGGTGTCAGCTTCTGGCCTCGATGCGGGTCCTCGACGTGGGTGGCGCCGAATCCGATGGCGTCGGCCGGCTGCTGGCCGATCTGGGCGCCGACGTGCTGAAGGTCGAGCCGCCCGGCGGAGCGGCCGCGCGCACGGCCCGCCCGGCCGTGGCCGGGGTCTGCATCGGGTTCGCCCTCGACAACGCCAACAAGCGCTGCACCGTCCTCGACGGCGCCGACGACCGCGACCGGTTCCTGGAGTTGGTCGCCGAGGCCGACGTGCTCGTCGACGGCGGCCGGCCGGGTGGCTGCCCGTCATTCGGAACGACGCCCGCCGACCTCGCCGACCGCTTCCCTCACCTCGTCGCGCTGTCGATGACCGACTTCGGGAGCACGGGGCCGTACGCGTCCTGGCGCGCGACCGATGCGGTGCTGTGCGCCATGTCGACCGCGCTGTCGCGCTCGGGTCCGACGGCTGGACGGCCGGTCCTGCCTCCGCTGGGCATCGCGTCGGCCACGGCCGCCGTGCAGGCCGCGTGGGCCGTGCTCGCCGCCTACCGCCATAGGTTGCGCACCGGCAGGGGGGAGTACGTCGACTTCTCCCGCTTCGAGGCCGTCGTCCAGTCGCTCGACCCGCCGTTCGGCTCCGAGGGCCAGGCGGCCGTGGGGCAGAAGGCGTCGAACCAGTTGTGGCGTGGCCGACCCCGCAATCAGCAGATCTACCCGACGTTCCCCTGCCGGGACGGCCACGTCCGCATCTGCCTGCTCTCACCGAGGCAGTGGCGGGCGATGCGGGAATGGCTCGGCGAGCCCGAGCAGTTCTCCGACCCGAAGTTCGACACCATCGGCGCGCGCTACGCGGCGTCGGCCGAACTCAACGCGCTGATCGCCACGCTGTTCGCCGATCAGACGATGGGACACCTGGTCGACGAAGGCCAGGCCCGCGGCGTGCCGATCGCCGCCGTGCTCGACCCGGCCGAGGCGCTGGCCTCCGAGCACTTCCGCGCCGTCCGCGCGCTGACGACGGCGGAGTTCGCCGACGGCGTCCGGCTCGACGTGCCGACCGGGGCGTTCGTCGTCGACCGCGCCCGCGCCGGGCTGCGCAAGCCGGCACCCGCGGTCGGCTCGGACACCGCTCGGTGGCTCGCTCCCGGGCCCACCGCAGCCGTACCGGAGAGGCCTGCGGCGCGACGACCGCTCGACGACCTGCGGATCCTCGACCTCGGCGTCATCGTCGCCGGTGGCGAACTCGGCAGGCTGTTCGCCGACATGGGCGCCGACGTCGTCAAGGTGGAGAGTGCCGCATATCCCGACGGACTCCGGCAGACGCCGCCCGGGCAGCCGATGAGCCGGTCCTGGGCGCTGACCCACCGCAACGAGCGCAGCCTCGGCATCGACCTACGCCACGCGGGCGGTGCCGCGGTGTTCCGCGGTCTGGTCGCCTCGGCCGACGCGGTGTTCGCCAACTTCAAGCCGGGCACGCTGGATGCGCTCGGCCTGTCCTTCGACGAACTGCGGGCGCTCAACCCGAACGTCGTGCTGGCCGAGAGCAGCGCCTTCGGTGCCGACGGGCCGTGGAGTGGCCGGATGGGGTACGGCCCCCTCGTACGTGCCACGACCGGCGTCAGCAGGCTGTGGTCGGACCGGACGCCCGGGGCCGAGGGCGGCGCGTTCTTCGATGCGACGACCATCTTTCCCGATCACGTAGCGGCGAAGGTCACCGCGATCGCAGCGCTGGCGGCACTGATCGGCCGTCGGGACGGCGCGACGCGCGTGCACGTGTCGCAAGCCGAGGTGGCGATCAACCAACTCGCGGCGGCCTACGTCGTCGATGCCGCCCGCGCGTCGGGCGCCGAGTTCGACGACGACGCTGCCGTCCACGCGGTGCTGCCGTGCGCGGGCGACGACGAATGGTGCGTCGTCTCGGTCACCTCCGACGACCACCTCCGCGCGCTGATCGACGTCGTCGGTGCGCCGGATGCAGGCCAGGATCTCGTCGAGGCCGCGGCATCGTGGACCGCAGACCGGGACAAGGCCGACGTGGCACGGACGCTGCAGGAGGCGGGCGTACCCGCGGGCCCGATGTACCGCGCGGCCGACGTGCTCGCCGATCCGCAGATCGTCGCGCGCGGCGTGTTCACCGAGGCCAGCCATCCGCTCTTCCCGGCGCCCATGCCCACCGAGACGCGGCCTGCGCGCTACCGCCACCTGCCCGACGCCGAGCTGCGGCCCGCGCCGATGCCCGGCGAGCACACCCGGGCCATCTGCGCCGAGGTCCTCGGAATGCGTGCCGGTGAGATCGACGAATTGATCACTGCGGGCGCGCTGTTCGACTGGACCCGCCCGGACGCCGACCCCAACCCTCGCATCGGCTCCGCCGAGTGAACCGCCACCCCAGAAAGGTGTCCTCGTGACCATCGATCCCCGCACGCCGGTACTCGTCGGCTACGGCCAGGTGAATCAGCGCGAGACCGATCCCACGGTCGAACCGGTCGACCTGATGGAGTCGGCCGCTCGCGCCGCGGCCGACCCGCGCGTGCTGGAGGCGGTGGACTCGGTGCGCATCGTCAACCTGCTGTCCTGGCGTTATCGAAATCCCGGTCTGCTTCTTGCACAACGCATTCGAGCATCGAATGCCGAGGGCCGGTACACCAGCATCGGTGGCAACGTGCCGCAGTCGCTGGTCAATCAGGCGTGCCTGGACATCCAGGGCGGCAAGCTGGACACGGTGCTGATCGCGGGTGCCGAGACGTGGCGGACCAGGACGCGCGCCCGCGCCGCAGGCACCAAGTTGGAGTGGACGAAGCAGGACGACTCGGTGCCGGAGCCGCCCGGTGCCGACGACGAGTTCCAGATGGCCGGCGACGTCGAGATCGGCATCAAGCTGGACCGCCCGTCGTACGTGTACCCGATGTTCGAGCAGGCGGTCCGGATCGACGCGGGGGAGTCGCCCGACGAGCACCGTCGCCGCATCGGGGAATTGTGGGCGCGCTTCAGCGCGGTCGCCGAGGTCAACCCGCATGCTTGGAGCAGGCAAGCCGTTGCCGCCGAGGACATCTGGCAACCCAGCCCGACCAACCGCATGGTGTCGTGGCCGTACACCAAGCTGATGAACTCCAACAACATGGTCGACCAGGGCGCGGCGCTGGTGCTGATGTCGGCGGAGAAGGCGACGCACCTGCAGATTTCGCGTGACCGCTGGATCTTCCCGTACGCAGGCTCCGACGCGCACGACACCTACCTGATCGGCGAACGCGCCGATTTCCATCGCTCGCCCGCGATCAGGATCGCCGGGGCGCGTGCGCTGGAACTCGCGGGCCTCGGCGCCGACGACGTCGACCTCGTCGACGTGTACTCGTGCTTCCCGTCCGCGGTCCAGGTCGCCGCACGCGAACTCGGCCTGGCACTGGACGATCCGGCGCGACCGCTGACCGTCACCGGTGGACTGACGTTCGCCGGCGGGCCGTGGAACAACTACGTCTCGCACTCCATCGCCACCATGGCGGAGCGTCTCGTCGCGGCACCGGACGCGGTGGGACTGATCACGGCCAATGGCGGCTACCTGACCAAGCACAGCTTCGGTGTCTACGGGGCCAAGCCACCGGCGCACGAATTCCGTTGGCAGGACGTGCAATCCGAGGTGGACGCCGAGCCGGCGCGGGTCGCCGAAGGCGACTGGATCGGTACCGGCACCGTCGAGACCTGGACGACGCCGTTCACCCGCGAGGGCGCACCGGAGAAGGCGTTCGTGGCCGTCCGCACGCCCTCGGACACGCGCGCACTCGCCGTACTCACCGATGCCTCCGACGCCCAGGCCAGTGTCGATGGCGACATCGCGGGCGCCAAGGTGCGCGTCGAAGCCGGAGGCCGAGCCACCCTGCTGTAGCCCGGAGGGGTTGACGTGCGCCTCGCGTGCTGCCTAGTGTGGCGCGCACCACTAATTGAAACGTTTCAAATCACGAGGAGCGCGATGAGCGACGCAGCGACCGACCGGGTGTGCTTCGTGCTACGGCTCAAACCGGACCGCATCGACGAGTACGTCGAGGCCCACCGGCACGTCTGGCCGGAAATGCTCGAGGCGCTGAGCGATGCCGGCTGGCGCAACTACTCGCTGTTCCTCCGCCCCGACGACGGCCTGGTGGTCGGCTACCTCGAGACCGACGACTTCGCAGCGGCGCAGACGTCGATGGCCGCCACCGAGGTCAACGCCCGCTGGCAGGCAGGCATGGCCGGCTTCTTCGACAACCCGGCCGGCGTAGCGCCCGACCAGGCGATGCGACCGCTGACCGAGTACTTCCACCTCGACTGACGACCATCCCCACCGACGACATCAGACAGGGACGACCATGAACATCGGAGCGCGCAGCACCACCGGATGGCGAGCGACCATCGCGGTCGCCATGTCCAACTACATCGAGGCAGGGTCGATCATCGCCATCGCGACCAGTCTCGCGTTCTGGCAGGCCGAATTCGACATCAGCGACTTCGCCGTCGGACTGCTCGCCGCGTTGAGCGCCAACGCCTTCGGCGCAGCGATCGGCGCGATCCTCGGCGGGCCGCTGTGCGACCGGTACGGCCGCAAGGCGATCTACACCTACGACCTGCTGGTCTACATGGTCGGCGTGCTGCTCGCGGCCTTCGCCGTGAACTTCACCATGCTGTTGGCCGCATTCGTGATCACCGGGATCGCCGTCGGCGCAGGCGTACCGGCGTCGTGGACCTACATCGCCGAACAGGCACCGTCGGAGGGCCGCGCCAAGCACGTCGGCACCGCACAGCTGGCGTGGTCGGTGGGACCGCTGATCGGCTTCGCCCTCGCCGCTGCGCTCGCGCCGCTGGGCCTGCTGGGCTCGAGGCTGATCTTCCTGCACCTGTTCGTCGTCGCGGCGGTCGTCTGGTGGGTCCGCCAGGGCCTGGCCGAGTCGGCGATCTGGACCGAGGAGGGCAAGTCCGCCACCGGCGCCCAGGCGAACGGAGCAACGGCCAGTGGTCAGGCCTCGGTGCTCGGAGCCCGCGGACTGCGAGGCCTGTTCTCGCGGCGGGTCAACATCACCGCGCTGCTGTTCCTCGGCGGCATCTACCTGTTCTGGAACACCGTCGCCGGCCAGGCCGGCATCTTCATGCCGAGGGTGTACGACACCGCGGGCCTGCACAGCCCGATAGCGCAGAACCTGCTGCAGGTCCTGGTATGGGGCTGCACGGTCGCGGCCACGTACTTCGGGTTCATGCGGTACGCCGACCGCATGTCGCAGCGGCGTCTCTACGTCATCGGCGCCGCACTCGGCATCGTCGGCTGGATCGTGCTGGTGGCCTTCACCGACCGCGGCGTCCCAACGATGCTGGCGTTCGCGGTGCTGTGGGGCGTGTCGGCGGGTATCGGCGCCCAGGCGTTCTACAGCCTGTGGGCCAGCGAGCTGTTCGCCACGCCCTACCGGGCCAGCGCGCAGGGCGTGATGTTCTGCGTGGTGCGTAGCTTCACCGGTCTGCTGAGCTACTTCTTCCCGACGTTGCTCGCCGTCACCGGCCTCACGGGAGTGGGCCTGCTACTGATCGGCCTGCTCACGGTCGCGCTCGTGATCGGCGCCGTCTGGGCGCCGGAGACCCGCGGAAAGACGTTGCGTGAGATAGAGGTCGAGCGCTACGGGAAGGTGGAGAGTGTGATGGAGAGTGTCACCCCGTCGACGGATCTGCCAGGCGGGAACGAGACGGAGGTCGCGGCACGATGAATGCCCTACTCGACAACCTGTCCATCGAGCTGCCCTCCTGGGCGTTCGGCAATTCCGGCACGCGCTTCAAGGTCTTCGGGACGCCGGGCACGCCGCGCACCATCGAGGAGAAGATCGCCGACGCAGCGATGGTGCACCGCCTGACCGGGATGGCGCCGAGCGTGGCGCTGCACATCCCGTGGGACCGGGTCGACGACTACGGGTCGCTCGGCGCGTACGCCGCCGAGCACGGGGTCCGGTTGGGCACGATCAACTCGAACACCTTCCAGGACGACGACTACAAGTTCGGCAGCCTCACCCACACCGACAAGCCGGTGCGGCAGAAGGCCATCGACCACCACCTTGCCTGCATCGAGATCATGGAGCAGACGGGGTCTCGGGACCTCAAGATCTGGTTGGCCGACGG
>JAQSXQ010000096.1 GCA_029256565.1 Mycobacterium sp. | reverse complement strand
GTCGGTTCGGTGCAGCGGCGCCGCCAGAACCGCGACGCCATCCCCGAGAACCGGACGCGCATGGAGAAGGTGTTGGCGCGCAACGCCTCCTGGGTCACCGCGTCGTGTTCGGAAGACGTCGATGAGCTGGTCCGCTTCGGGCGTCCGCGGGCACGCATGTCGGTCCTCGGGCGCGGGGTCGACACCGAGGCGTTCACGGTCGAGGGGCCCATCGCATCCCGCACCGAACGTCATCGCGTGATCGTGGTGGCGCGGAACCTGCTGCCGCACAAGAACGTCGACCTGCTGATCCGCGCCATGGCGACGGTTCCGGATGCCGAGCTGCTGGTGGTCGGAGGCCCGCCCCGCAGTGGTTTGCGGCAGCACGACGAGGCCTGCCGACTGCACCGCATCGCCGTCGAGAGTGCGGTTGCCGACCGCGTGCACTTCACCGGAGCGGTGCCGCCCGCCGACATGCCTGCGCTGATGAGGTCTGCCGACGTCCTGGTGTGCCCCTCTGCCTACGAGCCCTTCGGGGTTCCCGTCGTGGAGGCGATGGCATGCGGTGTGCCCGTAGTGGCCTCGAGCGTCGGCGGCATGGTCGACACCGTCGTGCACGACGTCACCGGATTGCTCGTCTCCTCCGTCACGCCGAGGACGCTCGGACAGGCCGTCCGCAACGTTCTGCGGCAAGGCGTACTGCGTCGCGGGATGGGCCTCGCCGGTCGGGCCAGAGCCATCTCGCGGTACGACTGGGATCGAGTGGCCCGCGATACGGAAGTGGTCTACGACCGCATCGTGACCACCGCCGACCGTCAGGTGCGGCAACCTTCCTGACCTTTTCGCGACGTCAGCGGCGTATGCTGTGTTGGTCTGGCTGAGCATCGAGCCGACGAGGCTCGACCGAACGCCCACCGTGTCGTGGTCGTGGCTCGAGTCATCGCCCGGACTCCGAAGAGCGGACACGACATGACACAGGTCTCTCGACTTCGAGATCTCGACGTTCCCGACGAACCGTCGAGTTCTGCGCACGCGTTCTCCACCACGGACCCCGTTGCGGGCGATCGCTTCATCGGCGCGCTCTACGGCGGCGCGGTACGCCTGCTCGGCTTCACCAGGGGCATGCCGTTACGGCACGCGCGTTACGACGGCGGGGAATTCACCCTGGATGAGGTGACGCTGCCGCGCGGCGTCCGTCTCGAGGTGGCACCCGACTCGGGCGCACTGATATTCGAGGTGGTGTCGGGTGAACTCCGCTTCACCGACGACGACGGGCAGACCAGGCTTCTGTCGGCCGGGGATTCGGTGCTCGCCGCATCGGGACTGCCGTTGACGCTGCACGCAACGCAGGCCAGGATTCGGATCGTTGGCCTGGCGGGGTCGCTGCTGCGCCGGGTCGCAGGCGAACAGGCGCTGTTGTTCCAGGGGTCGGTCGAGTTCCAGCACCGTCTTCCGGTCGACCAGGCTTCGATCGACACGTGGGCGCGCTGCCTGCGATTCGCGCTCGACACCCTGTGGCCGACCCCCTCGGTGGCAGGCATGCTGCTCGTCGATGCGTGCGCCAGGATCCTCGCCGCGGCGGCGCTGACGACGTTCGCGGACTCCGAGCGATCGGTCACCCTGGCGACCGACGACGCGCAGATGCCTCCGCAGTTGAAGCGGGCGATGTGGTTCATCAATGGCAAGGTCGACAGTGACATCGGCATCCAGGAGATCGCCGATGCCGTGCACCTGTCACCGCGCGCCGTGCAGTACCTGTTCCGCCGTCACCTCAACACGACGCCGACGGAGTACGTACGACGACTTCGGCTGCACCGGGCGCACCAGGACCTCCTCGCAGGCAGCAACGGCACCGCCACCGTCAGCGCGATCGCGACCCGGTGGGGCTTCGCGCACACCGGGCGGTTCGCCGTGCTCTATCGCCAGACCTACGGTCAGAGCCCACACCAGACACTGCGCGGCTGAACCGTTTCGCCAGTTCACCTCGGGGTACCGGCGGTCGGGTGACCGTCCCGCCACGTGAATCGGCGCTTCTCATCGGCATGGCCGACGACACCGTCGCGCCCGTGCTGCCCCGCCTGGCGCCGGTGTCCTTCCGCCCGGGTGACGTGCTGTTCGCCGAAGGCGACCCGGGCGACCACCTGTTCCTGCTGACCGACGGCCGGGTCAAGCTCGGCCACCTGGCCCACGACGGTCGGGTCGGGCTGACCGGGGTGGCGGGCCCTGGCGACTTCTTCGGCGAGACGTCGATCATCGATCCGTCCCCCCACGCATTCAGGGCGGTCGCGATGACGCTGGGCCGCGCGGTGACGCTGGACCGGGCGACGCTGACGTGGTGGACCCAGAGACGGCCGGAGGTCACCGAGCAACTGCTGCGCATCCTTGCGCGCAGGGTCCGCCGCAGCTGCCGCGCCGTGTCCGAGGTGCTGTGCGACGACGCGGCGACCCGATTGGCACAGCGGCTGATCGATCTCGCGCAGCAGTTCGGCCGTCAGCGCGATGGCACCGTGGCCCTCGATCACGGGCTGACGCAGGAGGAGATCGCCCAACTGATCGGCACGTCGCGGGAGACGGTGTGCAAGGTGCTGCAGGACTTCGGGCGGCGGGGCTGGGTGCGGCTCGACGGCAAGACCATCGTCATCGTGGACGGCGACGGTCTGATGCGGCGCTCCCGGGCCAGTTCCGCGGCCGAGGCAGGGGTGTTTCGGGCGCTGTCCTGCGGGTAGCAACCGAGGATGAAAGCCGTGACGTGGCACGGGAAGCGCGACGTGCGCGTCGACACCGTGCCTGACCCAGAGATCCAAGAGCCCACCGACGCGATCATCGAGGTGACGTCGACCAACATATGCGGATCCGACCTGCACCTCTACGAGGTGCTCGGCGCGTTCATGTCGGAGGGCGACATCCTCGGCCACGAGCCGATGGGCGTGGTGCGTGAGGTCGGCTCGGCGGTCACCAACCTGAGCGTGGGCGACCGCGTCGTCATTCCGTTCCAAATCTCGTGTGGTTCCTGCTACATGTGCGATCTGGCGCTCTACACGCAGTGCGAGACGACCCAGGTCCGCGAGCAGGGCAAGGGCGCAGCGCTGTTCGGCTACTCCCAGCTCTACGGCGCGGTGCCCGGTGGCCAGGCCCAGTACCTCCGGGTGCCCCAGGCGCAGTTCACCCACATCAAGGTTCCCGAGGGTCCGCCGGACTCCCGCTTCGTGTACCTGTCGGACGTACTGCCCACCGCGTGGCAGGGGGTCGAGTACGCCGGCGTGCCCGACGGCGGTTCGGTGACCGTGCTCGGCCTCGGCCCGATCGGCGACATGGCGGCCCGCATCGCCCACCACCGCGGATACCGCGTGATCGGGGTCGACATGGTGCCCGAACGGCTGGCGCGGGCGACCGCCTTCGGCATCGACACCATCGACCTCAACGCCATCGACATGACGGTCGGCGACGTGGTGCGGCAGATGACCGCCGGCCGTGGAACCGACTCGGTGATCGACGCCGTCGGGATGGAAGCCCACGGTTCGCCGGTGGCGAAGACTGCCCAGCAGATCTCGGGGCTGCTGCCCGACGCGATTGCCAAGCCGATGATGGAGAACGTCGGCGTCGACCGTCTCGACGCGCTGTACTCGGCGATCGACATCGTGCGCCGCGGCGGCACGGTCTCGCTGTCCGGCGTCTATGGCGGCGCTGCGGACCCTATGCCGATGCTCACGATGTTCGACAAGCAGATCCAGCTGCGCATGGGGCAGGCGAACGTGAAGCGCTGGGTCGACGACATCATGCCCCTGCTCACCGATGCCGATCCCCTGGGCGTCGACACCTTCGCCACCCACGTGCTGCCCATCGAAGATGCGCCGCACGCCTACGACATCTTCCAGAAGAAGGAGGACGGCGCCGTCAAGATCATGCTCTTGCCTTAGCGCGGAATGGGCCCGGACCTGCTGCGGAGCAGCAGGTTCAGGTCTGACGCCGTGCTTCGGGACCCGTCTGGAAAATCTTCAATCCTAGAAGTTTCGAGGGTCCGGCCCAGGGTATGCGGCGCGCCATGCCCGACCTGGACCAACCTCACGAGGTGCTCATCTGGCACGTGCACGGCAGTTGGACGGAGGCCTTCGTCTCCGGTCCGCACTCCTATCTGGTGCCGCGGTCCGACGACGGCAGCGCCCGCGGGTTGTGCGGCAGGCACTGGCCTGCTGCCGAGGAAGTCGGCTACGAGGAGCTGGCCGACCGACCGGTCGACCTGGTGGTACTGCAACGCCCGGAAGAACTGGAACTGACGGCACGGTGGCTCCAGCGCCGCCCCGGTATCGACGTTCCCGCCGTCTACGTCGAACACAATGCACCGCGCCCGTATGCGGTCGACAGCAGACATCCGCTCGGTGACCGATCGGACATCCCCATCGTGCACGTCACCGACTTCAACCGGCTGATGTGGGACAACGGCCGTGCGCCCACACGCGTAATCAACCATGGCATCCCCGATCCGGGTCATCTCTACAGCGGTGAGATCGACTCCGCCGCAACGATGATCAACGAGCCGGTACGGCGGTGGCGCACCGTCGGGGCCGACCTGCTCGGCCCGCTCGGTTCCTACGTCCCGATCGACGTGTGGGGCATCGGCAGCGACGACCTGAACGCCGCCGAGCATCGCGTCGAGGGTGTCACGGGGCGCGGCGACGTGCCGACCGCGCGGTTGCTGCGGGAGGTGGCGCGGCGCCGGGTCTACGTGCACACCGCACGGTGGACGTCGCTCGGGCTGTCGCTGCTCGAGGCGATGACGATGGGGATGCCCGTCGTCGCGGTCGCCACCACGATGGCCCCGCTGGCGGTACCGCGGGAGACCGGCGTGGTCAGCGCCGACCCAGATGCACTCGGCCGTGCGGCCGCCCACTTCGTGGCGGATCGCGAGGCCGCAACGCTGGCAGGCAAGGCCGCCCGCGACTTCGCGCTCACCAACTTCGGGCTCGGTCGTTTCCTCGACGACTGGGACCGGCTGATCGAGGAGGTCTGCTCATGAGGATCGCGATGATCTCCGAACACGCCAGCCCGCTGGCACATCTCGGCGGAGTCGACGCCGGCGGCCAGAACGTCGCCGTCGCCGAACTGTCCGCCGCCCTGGCGCGCCGGGGACACGAGGTCGTGGTGTACACCCGCCGCGACGACGAGGACCTGCCGGAGCGCGTCGACACCGAACAGGGGTACGCCGTCGTCCACGTGCCGGCAGGCCCACCTAGCGAGCTGCCGAAGGACGAACTACCGCAGTACATGCCGGCATTCGGCGGCTTCCTCGCCGACGAGTGGACGCGGTGGCGGCCCGACGTGGCACACGCGCACTTCTGGATGTCGGGTCTGGCGACGATGCCTGCCGCCGCCGCGCACGGCGTGCCCGCGGTCCAGACGTTCCACGCCCTCGGCATCGTCAAGCGCCTGCATCAGGGTGCCGACGACACCAGCCCCGACGACCGGATCCGGCTGGAGACGACGATCGCCCGCGACGTCGACTGGGTGGCGGCGACGTGCTCGGACGAGGTCGACGAGTTGGAGCGGATGGGTCGGTCACGGTCCAGGGTGTCGGTGGTGCCGTGCGGCGTGAACACCGACGAGTTCACGCCCGGCGGGCCGGCCGCTACTCGCGGTGGCGCGCCGCACCGGATCGTGTCGGTCGGACGACTGGTGCCGCGCAAGGGTTTCGAGACGATGATCTGCGCGATGCGGATGATTCCGCACGCCGAACTCGTCATCATCGGCGGCCCGGACAAGTCCCGGCTGGACTCGGACGCCGAGGCGATTCGGTTGCAACGGCTCGCGACCCACTTCGGCGTGGCCGACCGCGTCCACTTCTACGGATCGGTGGGCCGGGAGGAGATGCCGATGCTGCTGCGATCGGCCGACGTGGTTGCCGCCACACCGTGGTACGAGCCGTTCGGCATCGTCCCGCTGGAGGCGATGGCGTGCGGAGTCCCCGTGGTGGCGTCGGCGGTCGGTGGAATGCTCGACACGGTGCTCGACGACGCCACGGGGCGCCTGGTGGAGCCGAAGAACCCCCGGGCGCTGGCCGACGCGATCAACCCGATCCTGTGGGACGAGCGGCGCCGCGAGCGGCTGGGCCGTGCTGGCAGACGCCGTGTCCTCGAACACTATTCGTGGGACCGGGTGGCCGCCGCGATGGCCGACGTCTACCGCCACGTCACCACGCGCAACGCGGTGGGGTCGGCTCGATGAGCCTCCATCCGTCACGCCCGGGCGAGCAGCTCCAGCGACTCCTCGACGTCGCGGGGCAGCCGGCGCCTGCCCCGCGCGACGCTCGGCAGCAACCGCACCGCCTCGGCCATCGCGCGTGCGTGCGCCTCGTCACGCGTGGCGGCCCTGGCCAACCGAGTTGCCGCACGGACGCATTCGCGCGGTGGTCGGCGCAGCCAGGTGGTCAGCACGTCGTTGCGGAGGCTGCGGGCGTCCTGCACCGCGTTGGGCGGACGGACCGACGACGGCTGGTGGTAGGCCACCAGCTCCGGGCAGTAGCACAGGTCCCACCCCGCCGCGGCGAGGTCGAGCGCCAGCAGGCCCTCTTCGCCGCGGAAGTGCAGAATGCTGCTGAAGCCGCCGACGGCTTCGAAGGCCTCCTTGCGCACGATCGACGAGCACGCCAGGAACCCGAGTATCGACGGGCCGGGCAGCGACGGATCGTGGCCCAGCGGGCTCGCCGCCAGCATGTCGGAGAGTTCGTCGGTCCGGCCGCTGGGCAGCACCACGGTGCGCGCGGCGAGCAGCCCGACCGTCGGGTACGCGGTGAACAGCTTCTCGGCGCGCGCGGTGGCGTCGGGCTCCCACCCGGAGTCGTCGTCGCAGAAGGCGACGAACGGCGTCTCCGCCGCCGACACCCCGACGTTGCGGCCCACGGCACC
>JAQSXQ010000095.1 GCA_029256565.1 Mycobacterium sp. | reverse complement strand
GCGACGAGTTCGGCGGTCTTCGGTGAGCGCACGGGTGCACCGCTGAGCGACGCCACCGACTCCGGCCCGATCATGGGCGCGAGTGGGGTGTTGCGGGCCAACGCGCGCCTCCTCGAATACGACCGCGGCCGGGTTGCCAGCAGGTCAACTCAGTAAAACATGTGGGCGACGACCGGGCAGCCGACGGCCGCCGCCAAGGTCTACCAACCAGTAGGTTGACCTAGTAAACCTACTCCTTTACCGTCGATGAGGATCATTCTGGCGCGCTCGAGCGTCGTCACCCCACGTCGAAGGAGAATTCCATGGCTGAAGCCGTCATCGTCGAGGCGGTTCGCTCGCCTGTCGGAAAGCGCAACGGCGGACTGTCCGGCGTACACCCGGGCGAACTCTCCGCGCAGGTCCTCAACGGCCTCGTCCAGCGTGCGGGCATCGACCCCGCCCTCGTCGACGACGTCATCTGGGGCTGTGTCATGCAGGCAGGCGAGCAGGCGCTCGACATCGCGCGCACCGCGGTGCTCGCAGCCGGCTGGCCCGAGAGCGTGCCCGGCGTGACCGTCGACCGGCAGTGCGGATCGAGCCAGCAGTCGGTGCACTTCGCCGCCGCAGGCGTGGTCGCGGGACACTACGACGTCGTCGTCGCCGGTGGCGTCGAGTCGATGTCGCGCACCCCGATGGGCTCGTCACTGGCCAACGGCGGCCACCCGTACCCGGAGGCATTCCGCAGCCGCTACAGCCAGACCCCCAACCAGGGCACCGGTGCCGAGATGATCGCCGAGCAGTGGGGCTTCGACCGCACCGCGCTCGACCAGTTCTCCCTCAGCTCGCACGAGAAGGCCGCGGCCGCACAGGACGCGGGTGCGTTCGACGACCAGATCGTCGGCATCAAGGTCACCGGTGAGGACGGCGAGTCCGTCGTGCTGAAGGACGAGGGCATCCGTCGCGGCGGGACCATCGAGAAGATGGCAACCATCAAGCCGGCCTTCAAGGAGGACGGTGTCATCCACGCGGGCAACGCCTCTCAGATCTCCGACGGCTCCGCCGCACTGCTGTTCATGTCCGCCGAGAAGGCGAAGAGCCTCGGCCTCAAGCCGCTGGCCAAGGTGCACACCGCGGTACTGGCCGGCGCCGACCCGGTGATCATGCTGACCGCCCCGATCCCGGCCACCCAGAAGGCACTCAAGCGCTCCGGCCTCTCGCTCGACGAGATCGGCGTGTTCGAGGTCAACGAGGCGTTCGCACCGGTTCCGCTGGCCTGGCTCAAGGACATCGGCGCCGACGAGAAGCGGCTCAACCCCAACGGCGGGGCCATCGCGCTGGGACACCCGCTCGGCGGCTCCGGTGCCCGCATCATGACCACGATGCTGTACCACATGCGCGACAACGGAATTCAGTACGGCCTGCAGACCATGTGCGAGGGCGGCGGCCAGGCCAACGCCACCATCCTCGAGCTGCTGTGACGGCGGAGACCGAGACGGCTGCACCCGGCGCTCTCACCGAGCGCCGGGGCAACGTCCTCCTGATCACGCTCAACCGTCCCGAGGCCCGCAACGCGATCAACGCATCGGTGAGCATCGCCGTCGGCGATGCCCTGGCGGAGGCGCAGAACGACCCCGAGGTGCGGGCCGTCGTCATCACCGGCGCCGGTCAGACGTTCTGTGCGGGTGCGGATCTCAAGGCGATTGCACGGCGGGAGAACCTCTACCACCCCGAGCACGGGGAGTGGGGTTTCGCAGGCTACGTCCAGCACTTGATCGACAAGCCGACCATCGCCGCGGTCAACGGCACCGCGCTCGGTGGCGGCACCGAACTGGCGCTCGCCAGTGATCTGGTGGTGGCCGAGGAGCGGACGAAGTTCGGTCTGCCCGAGGTCAAGCGGGGCCTCATCGCCGCTGCAGGCGGAGTGTTCCGCATCGTCGACCATCTGCCCCGCAAGGTCGCGATGGAGATGATCTTCACCGGCGAGCCGATGACGTCGGCCGACGCCCTGAAGTGGGGTCTGATCAACCAGGTGGTGCCCGACGGCACCGTGGTCGACGCCGCACTGGCGCTGGCCGAGCGGATCACCGTCAACGCGCCGCTGGCGGTGTGGGCGAGCAAGCGCGTCGCGCTCGGCGTCGACGAGGGCGCCATCACCGGCGAGCAGGCGGGCTGGACCAGGACGATGCGCGAGATGGGCGCAGTCCTGCGATCGGCGGACGCCAAGGAGGGGCCGATGGCCTTCGCGGAGAAGCGCGCACCGGTCTGGCAAGCGAAGTAGGAAGGGCACACCCATGAAGAGACTCGTCTTCGAAGAAGAGCACGAGCAGTTGCGGCAGACCGCGCGTCAGTTCCTCGAGAAGGAGTGCGCGCCGTACGCCGAGAAGTGGGACAGCGAGCGACTCGTCGACCGCGAATCCTACGTCGCCGCAGGCAAGTACGGCCTGATCGGCTTCAACCTGCCGGAGAAGTTCGGCGGCGGGGGTGTCGAGGACTTCCGGTTCAACGCCGTGATCGTCGAGGAGTTCGCCCGCTACGGGGCGGCCACCCCCGGGCTGAGCCTGCAGAACGACATCGTCGGGCCGTACTTCGCCAACCTCGCCAACGACGAGCAGCAGGCGCGGTGGCTGCCCGGGTACATCACCGGTGAACTCATCGGCGCGGTCGCCATGACCGAGCCCGGCGCGGGCAGCGACCTGGCGGGCATCAAGACCACCGCGGTACGCGACGGCGACGACTGGATCCTCAACGGCTCCAAGACGTTCATCTCCGCGGGCATCAACTCCGACCTCGTCGTCGTGGTGGCGCGCACCAATCCCGAGGCAGGCCACAAGGGTTTCTCGCTGCTGGTCGTCGAACGCGACATGCCGGGCTTCACCCGCGGCCGCAAGCTCGACAAGATGGGGCTGCACTTCGCCGACACCGCCGAACTGCACTTCGAGAACGTGCGAGTGCCCAATGCGAACCTCCTCGGCGAGGAGGGCAAGGGCTTCTACCACCTGATGACGAACCTGCCGTCCGAGCGGCTGTCGATCGGCATCGCCGCCATCGCGGGCGCGCGTGCCACGTTCGACGACACGCTGCAGTACGTGAAGGACCGCAAGGCGTTCGGCAAGCCGATCGGCAGCTTCCAGCACAGCCGCTTCGTGATGGCCGAGCTGGACACCGAATTGGAGATCGGCGAGCAGTACATCGACCGCTGCCTGCGTGCCGCGGTCGACGGCGAGCTGACGGCCGTGCAGGCGTCCAAGGCCAAGTGGTGGTGCACCGAGCTGAACAAGCGGGTCGTCGACGCCTGCGTCCAGCTGCACGGCGGCTACGGCTACATGAACGAGTACAAGGTGGCCCGCGACTACGTCGACGTCCGCATCCAGACGATCTACGGCGGCACGACCGAGATCATGAAGGAGATCATCGGCAAGGACCTCGGCCTCTAGATACGGCCCAACGAACCAAGAACGGCCCGGGACAACGTGGTCCCGGGCCGTTCTTTCGTGGTGTGTCAGCCGACGGCGGGCGCCACGCTGGAGGTCGTCGTGGTGGTGGACGACGTCGGGGTGAGCGGCTTGCCGGTGTTGTCGAAGGACGTCTTCGGCGTGAGCGGCGCCGGCGGCGCGGCCGGATCGAGCACCGTGTCGATGATGTAGATCCGCGCGTTGGCTGCCTGGATGCCGCCGCAGATCACCTTGGCGGTGTCGTTGACCTTGATGTCGCCGTCCTTGCCGGTGACCAGGACCTCTTCACCCTGCTGGGTGGGTCGCTGACCCGCCACGTCGCCGGGGTTCAGCAGACCGAGGAAGACGTGGTAGTAGTCCAGCTTGCTCAGCGCGGCCGGATCGGTCCGCAGCGCCTCGAGCTGCGCCGGATCGAGCTTGGCGAAGGCGTCGTTGGTCGGGGCGAAGACGACGTAGGGGCCGTTCTCCAGCACCGGGACGATGTTCACCTCGGGGTTCAGTCCGCCGGAGATGGCCGACGAGAACGTGCTCAGCGACGGGATGGCCGCAATGACCTGGCCGACGGGCTGCGACGCCAGGTTGGCGAGGCTGGTGCCCGCGGTGGACAGCTCGCTGCGCACCGGATCGCAGTTGCCCTGCGGATCGGCGGGCGGCTTGACGGTGGTGGTCTCGGTGGGCGTCGGCTCGGCCTGAGCGGTGATCGCCATCGGCAGCGACACTGCGAGAGCGGCGATCGCCGCCGTCATTCCCAGGGCCTTGCTGGTTTGAGTCTTCACGTTCGGCTCCTCAGCTCGTGCGACGTGTCGGTCGTTGAATGGGGCGAAGAAACTGCATCCCCCGACGCATCGCCCCTCGAATGGTATGTGGACGGTCACGCCATCCGCCAAATCGGAGTGACCTGGGCCACGAGGTCACACCGGGGTCCGGGACGCCGGTGCGCGCACGCCCAGGCACAGCACCGCCGCGACGGCACACAGTCCGGCGGCCAGGTAGAAGGCGAGGTCGTAGTCGCCCTGGAGGTCGCGCAGCCATCCCGCGCCCGCGGCGGCGACGGCGGCGCCGATCTGGTGGGACGCGAACACCCAGCCGAAGACCACGGGGGTGCGCGCGCCGAAGTAGGTGCGGCACAGGGCGATCGTGGGCGGCACGGTGGCCACCCAGTCCAGCCCGTAGAAGATGATGAAGACCCAGGTGCCCGGGTTGGCGTGCGGTGAGAGCAGCGCGGGCAGGCACAGCAGCGACAGGCCGCGGCCCGCGTAGTAGACGACGAGCAGCAGCCGAGGGTCGACGCGGTCGGTCAGCCAGCCGGAGAACACGGTGCCCGCGACGTCGAGGATCCCGACGGTCGCCAACAGTCCGGCCGCGACCGTGGTCGGCATACCGTGGTCGTTTGCCGCGGGGATGAAGTGCGTGCCGATCAGTCCGTTGGTGGTCATGCCGCAGATCGCAAAGCTCGACGCCAGCAGCCAGAAGGCGGGAACGCGGGCGCCGATGCGCAGCCCGTCGAAGGCCGCGCGGAAGCTGCCCGTGGCAACGACGGCAGGCGCGGAGGCCTCGGTGGCGCCGTAGGCGGTGAGACCGCGGTCGGACGGATGGTTGCGCATGAACACCAGGACGAGGGGGACGACCGCCAGCGCCGCGGCGGCCACGATCAGCGACGCCCAGCGCCAGCCGTGTCGGGTGGTCACCTCCGCGACGACCGGCAGGAAGATCAGCTGACCCGTCGCGCCTGCCGCGGTGAGCACGCCGGTGACCAGCCCGCGTCGTTCCTCGAACCACCGCGTGGCGATGGTCGCCACGAAGCCCATCGAGATGGACCCCGTGCCCATGCCGACGAGCACGCCCCAGAACAGCACCAGCTGCCAGCTCGCCGTCATCGTCACCGACAGCGCCGATCCGGCCGTGATGAGCAGCAGCGCCGCGCACAGCACGGGCCGGACGCCGAACCGATCCATCAGCGCCGCGGCGAAGGGCGCGGTGAGGCCGAACAGCGTCATGTTGACCGACATCGCCAGGCCGACGGTGCCGTGCGACCACCCGAACTCGTCGTGCAGCGGCGTCATCATCACGCCGGGCACCGAGCGGAAACCCGCCGCGCCGAGGATCGCGACGAAGCTGACCGCCGCCACCACCCAGGCCCAGTGCACGCGCGGACCCGCCCGCCGCGATCCCGCCTCGAGGTCGGTCGTCTCACGACCAGTCATAGCCACCCGAACACTCTGATCGGTGATGGAGTCACCCGCCAGTGGCATGAATGCCAGCAGTCGTCAAGAACGTGCCAAGATGGGTGCATGCCGCATCGCGTCGTGGTCCTCCTGCTCGCGCCGGTCGTCGGATTCGACGCCGCGATCGCCCCTATGTTGTTCGGATCCGCCGAGGACGACGCGGGCGAGGGCCTCTACGACGTCATCACCTGCGGGCTGGACCGTCAGCCGGTCCCCGGTACGTCCGGCTACGACGTCGTCCCGGCGGCCGGCCCCGAAGCGCTCGCGACCGCGGACACGGTCGTGATACCTGGCACGCGATACCCCGAGGCGCGCACCCAGGGCGTGCTCTCCGACCGCCTGCGGGAGGCGCTCGCGTCGGTACGACCCGGGACCCGGATGGTGTCGATCTGCACGGGGGCGTTCGTGCTGGCCGCCGCCGGCCTGCTCGACGGTCGGCGCGCCACCACCCACTGGAAGTTCGCCGCCGACCTGCAGCGCATGCACCCGCTCGTCGACGTCGACGAGAACGTGCTGTTCGTCGACGAGGGCGACGTGCTGACGTCCGCCGGCCTCGCCGCGGGAATCGACCTGTGCCTGCACGTGATTCGCGCCGACCACGGCGTGCAGGTGGCCAACCGCGTGGCGCGGCACTGCGTGGTGCCGCCGTGGCGCGAGGGTGGTCAGGCGCAGTTCATCGACCACCAGATCCCGGTGACCGACGAGGCGTCGACGGCTGACACCCGGCAGTGGGCGCTGCGACACCTCGACGGCGAACTGACCGTGGAGCAGCTCGCCCGGCGCGCGCACATGAGCCCGCGCACGTTCAACCGGCGCTTCCGGGAGGAGACCGGCCAGGCCCCAGGCGTGTGGATCCGCCAGCGCCGCCTCGACCTGGCCCGCGAACTCCTCGAGACCCGCGACCTCGGCATCGACGAGGTGGCACGGCTGTCGGGGCTGGGGACCGCGGGCAACCTGCGCCACCATCTGCGCCGCGGCGTGGGCATGTCGCCGTCCAGCTACCGCAGGGTCTACCAGGGCGCGTGACCGGCGCCACGTCGGCGGTGCCTACGATCGCGGCATGCCAGAGCCTCTGATCCTGACCGTCAACGGCCACTCGCCGCAGCTGCACGCCGAGGCGTGGGTGGCGCCGAACGCCGCCCTCGTCGGACGAATCTCGTTGGGCGCCAAGGCCAGCATCTGGTACGGCGCCACGCTGCGCGCGGAGATCGAGCCGATCGAGATCGGGGATGGCTCCAACGTCCAGGACAGCGTGAC
>JAQSXQ010000094.1 GCA_029256565.1 Mycobacterium sp. | reverse complement strand
GCTGGTTACCCGTGTGCCACGGAAGCTGTTGAATACCCACGTCCCTCATCGTCTCATCGTGGTCCAGTGAATTTGCCTGCGCGACTACTTCTTGCCGGGGCGACGCACGCCGGGTGCGAGACCGAGGCCCTTCACCGGGACCGACGGTGTGGCCGGTTCCGGCTGCGACTCATCGGCTTTCGGCTCAGGCGCCGACTCCGGCTCGGGTGCCGACTCCGGCTCGGGTGCCTTGGCAGGCGCAGGAGCCGACGCCGCGGGTGCGGCAGCCTTCTTCTGGCCGGGCTTCTTGATGCCACCGGCTAGGCCGAGTCCGCCCTTGGCGGCAGCCGGCTTCGGCTCGGCAGGTGCTTCCGGCGCCGCCGCGGCGGGTGCCTCGGGTGCCTCGGCAGGAGCCTCGGCTGGCGCAGCAGGAGCAGCGCTGGCAGCGGGTGCCGGGGCAGCCTTCTTGGCGCCTGGCTTCTTGATCCCGCCTGCCAGGCCGAGTCCGCCCTTGGCGGCCGGGGGCTTGGGCTCGGCGGCGGCTTGAGGCGCTGCCGTCGACTCCGCCTCGGGGGGTGCCTCCGCGGGAGCGGACGTCGCCGCTGCGGGAGCCGCCTTCTTGGCACCCGGCTTCTTGACGCCACCGGCCAGGCCGAGTCCGCCCTTCGCGGGTGCAGCCGTCTCGGCGGGAGCAGTAGCGGGAGCAGACGCCTTGGCGCCCGGCTTCTTGATGCCACCGGCCAGGCCCATGCCGCCCTTGGCAGGCGCGGCGGGCGCTGCGGTGTCGGCCGACGTCCCCACTTCGGACTTGGACACCGGCGTCGCCTCTGCGGCAGGCACGTCACCCGGCTCGTCCTCGATCTCGGACGCCTTGATCTCGGCGGGCGCGGATGCGGCGGCCTTGGCGTTCCGCTCGTCGGCTCGCTCGGCGTACCACTTGGCGGCAGCGCCCTTCTCGGGCAGCGTGATCGAGTCCTTGTCGAGTGCGGCGAGCAGCAGCTGCGCCACGTCGAGCACCTCGACCTCTTGCTTGCCGATCGCCTCGGCCCGGTCGCCAACGCCGTCGGTCATCATGACGCGGCAGAAGGGGCAGCCCGTCGCGATCTTGGAGGCGTCGGTGTTGAGCGCCTCCTCCACGCGTTCGTGGTTGACGCGCTTGCCGATGTGCTCTTCCATCCACATCCGCGCGCCGCCCGCGCCGCAGCACAGGCCGCGGTCGGCGTGGCGGG
This sequence comes from Mycobacterium sp., assembly GCA_029256565.1. Taxonomy (GTDB): domain Bacteria; phylum Actinomycetota; class Actinomycetes; order Mycobacteriales; family Mycobacteriaceae; genus Mycobacterium. The sequence goes on along the minus strand of JAQSXQ010000094.1, from coordinate 6,161 downwards.
GCATCTCGGTGAGCTTGGCGCCGGAGGCACCGATCAACTCACGCGGAGCCTCGTACTCCTTGTTGTGGCGGCCCAGGTAGCACGGGTCGTGGTAGGTCACGTCCTGGCTGACGGGGCTGACGGGCACCAGCTTCTTGTCGCGCACCAGGCGGTTCAGCAGCTGGGTGTGGTGCAGCACCGTGTAGTTGGTGCCGAGCTGCTGGTACTCGCGACCGATGGTGTTGAAGCAGTGCGGGCAGGTGACGACGATCTTGCGGTCGACGGTCTCGACGCCCTCGAACACCTCGTCGATGGTCGCGACGTTCTGCTGCGCGAGCTGCTGGAACAGGAACTCGTTGCCGGACCGGCGCGCGGAGTCGCCGTTGCAGGACTCCGCGGAGCCAAGCACCAGGAACTTCACGTCGGCGGCGGCGAGCAGTTCGGCCACGGCCTTGGTGGTCTTCTTGGCGCGGTCCTCGAAGGCGCCGGCACAGCCGACGTAGAAGAGGTACTCGAAGCCGTCGAACGAGTCGACGTCCTCGCCGTAGACCGGGACGTCGAAGTCGACCTCGTTGATCCAGGCGGTCCGCTCGCGGGCGCTCTGGCCCCACGGGTTGCCCTTGGTCTCGAGGTTCTTGAACAGGCCGCTGAGTTCGGCGGGGAACTCCGAGGCGACCATCACCTGGTAGCGACGCATGTCGACGATGTGGTCGATGTGCTCGATGTCGACGGGGCACTGCTCGACGCAGGCGCCGCACGTGGTGCAGGACCACAGCACGTCGGGGTCGATGACGCCGCCCTCTTCGAGGGTGCCGACCAGCGGGCGGGTCGCCTGCTCGGGGCCAGAGCCCAGGATGCGTTCGAAGCCGGATTCCGGAACGTGGGCGTGCTCCCCGTGCTTCTCCTGATCGTGCTTCTTCTCGCCCTTGACGTCTTCGCCGAGCCCACCCGAGGGGGTGTTCTCCAGCGGGCTCTCCTGGTCGCCGAGGATGTACGGCGCCTTGGCGAACAGGTGGTCGCGCAGGTTCATGATGACGAGCTTGGGCGACAACGGCTTTCCGGTGTTCCACGCCGGGCACTGCGACTGGCAGCGGCCGCACTCGGTACACGTGGTGAAGTCGAGATAGGCCTTCCAGGTGAAGTCCTCTATCTTTCCTCGACCGAACTGCGCGTCCTCGTCGGGATCCTCGAAGTCGATGTACTTGCCGCCGGATTCCATCGGCAGCAGCGGGCCCAGGCCGTTGGGCAGACGCTTGAACGTGACGTTGATCGGTGCCAGGCCGATGTGAAGGTGCTTGGAGTGCAGCACGATCAGCAGGAAGACCAGCATGACGCCGATGTGCAGCAGCAGCGCGCCGCGCTCGACGTACTCGTTGGTGTGCTCGCCGAGCGGCGACAGCAGCCAGCCCATGGCGTGGGAGAAGAAGGCGCCCTTGCCGTAGGGCAGGTTGTTGGTGGCGACGGCGGCGCCACGGAAGATCGCGTACGTCCAGACGACGTTGAAGATCATGAAGAGGATCAGCCACGCACCGCCGGTGTGCGAACCGTAGAACCGCGAATCCCGGCCGTACTCCTTGGGTTCGGACCTCAGGCGGATGATGGCGAAGGTCGCGATGCCGAGGAAGACGGCGACGGCGAAGAAGTCCTGCAGGAAGCCGAGGATCTCCCAGTGCCCGACGATCGGGATGGCGAACTTCGGGTAGAAGAGGACGCCGTAGGCCTCGAGGTAGACGGTGGCGAGGACGAAGAAGCCCCACATGGTGAAGAAGTGGGCGATGCCGGGGATCGACCAGCGCAGCAGTCGGGTCTGGGCGAAGACCTCCTTGAACTGCGTGGTGATGCGCGTCTTGAGGTCGTCCTTGCGGCCGCCCTCGTCGAGCGTCGGCTGGCCGGACCTGATCAGCTTCGTCAGCCACAGCACGCGCTTGACGGCGAGACCCGCCACGACGAGCGTCATGATGACGCCGATGATCATCGTGACGAGGGTGAGCGTGTCCACCGATTGCCTCCCGAGATGAAGCTACCTACCAGTAACTTATTGTGCATTACTGACGGGTAACTTAGGGCTAATGCCTGCTCATAGTTACATCCTGGGAACATTCGACGCTATGAAGGCTGACCTAACTAACTAGGTTCAGACACTGTTCGGGGCAGTGATTGCCGTCCGGTTGCTGGTAGTCGGGCCGAGCGACACGCGCCTGCCACCGGAAAAGTGGTCATCGTCACACGTGGGACGAAAGTGAAATCAGCTGGGAGTCGCCAGGATCGCTCGCAACATCGACATCAGCTCCGACCGGGATTCGGCGCCCAACCTGCGCCGGATGCGCGCGACGTGGTGCTCGACGGTCTTCGCCGAGATCAGCAGCTGACTGCCGATGTCGCGGTAGGGCATCCCTTGCAGGACGAGTTCCGCGACCTCGCGCTCGCGATCGGACAGCCTGGTCCAGTTGGGCATCGACGAGTCCGAGGCGGGGGCGGAACCGGCTGGTGCCGCCGCCGACGCAGGGGCTGCCGCTGCTGGCGGGGCCGGCTCCGCGCTCGCGGTACTGGTCACCTTCAGGTCGCGCGCCAACTGGAGCATCGCCGCGGAGATCCGGCCGTCGGGTGTTTGCAGCGCGGCCTGGCTGGCGAGGCGGGTGGCGTCCCACCCCAGTCCGAACTGAGCCAGCGACCTCGCCGCCGCCGTGACTTCGTCGACCTCGACGTGGTTCGCCAGCACCCGCAGCCAGGTGCGGCCGGCATGGGCGAGCGACCGGGCGAACGTGCTGTGCGCGGCCGCGGCGGTCAGCGCCTGTCCGTGCGGGGCGACGGCGTCCGGCGAGTTCGCGAGGATGCCCGCGTGCACGCCTGCCCAGTGCAGGGGGAGCGACCATGCGATCGGGTTGCCGAGCCGGCCGAGCAGGTCGAATGCCTCGTCGACGGTGTGGGTGAGCCGCTCGACCTGATGCAGTCGCGCCGCGGCGATCCACAATTCGCCCAGCGGTAGCAGGGAGTACAGATCCATCGAGTACTCGGTGAGCACCTCCATGGCGGCGTACCAGTGCTTCTGGACGGCGCCGCTGTCACCGTTGCGGCGCGCGATCGCGGTCTGCAGCGCCGACGCCCACAGCGCGTCGCGGCGATGCAGCGGCGCATTCGTGGCGGTCACCGCGGCGACGTCGGCGCCCGCGGCGGCCAACTGGCCGTCGAGCATCCGGATCCAGCCCAGCAGCAGCCGGTGCCGGTGGGCGAAGAACGCGGTCGCCTCGTCACCGGGGATGGCCAGTGCCCGTCCGACGACGCTGCGGGCGCGCACCGGGTCGCCGGCGTGCAGTGCGGTCAGCGCGACCACGGCTGCCGCGCTGTCCGGAGTGACGCCCGGCGCCGACGGCCTGGCCGAAATCGCCTGTGAGAGACGGGCCATCGCGGCCGGGTAGGGCGAGTCGAGCGACGCGATCAACCCCTCGGCCAGGTGGCGTGCCGCGCGCGCATCGGAGGTGGGCGGTCCCTGCGCTTCGGCCGCCACCGCCGCGCGGGCGGTCTGCGGGTCGCCGACGCCGATGGCCACGACGGCGTTCGCCGAGGCGATCACGGCGTCGGGGTGCGGGCCCAGCCACGCGAACAACTCGGCGGCCTGCGCGGCGCTCCCGTCGTGCACCGCCACGCTGGCCGCGATGCGCACCGCGGCGGCCTTTTCGACCGCATCGGCGGTCGTCAGCAGTTCGTCGGCGATCCGGCCCGCCGTGGCGCAGTCGCCGCTCGCCGCGAGCGCATCGGCCAGCCGGGAGTCGCGCGCGCCGGGGTCGACCTCGGCGGCCGCCCGGTACAGCCGCGCGGTGCGTGCCGGGTGGGCGCGGTTGCGATCGGCCAGTGTGGTCAGCGCGTCGGCCAGCAGCGGGTCGCGCAGGCCGTGATCGGCCATCCGCAGCGCGAGGTCCACCGTCAGCGTCGACGAATCGAGTTGCGTCCGAAGCAATCTCGTCTCGATCTCGTGGTGCCGGGTGGCGCCGACGATCTGGGCGAGGCACCGGTGCAGGGTGCGCAGGAACGTCGGGTTGTGCGACGGTGCGATCAGGCCGGTGGCACGCGCCCTGTCGACCAGTCGGTGCACCGGCGCGCTCTCGAGGTCGAGGGCGCCTGCCACGTCGTCCGGCCCCAGTTCGGGGCTCAGCGAGCAGATCAGCAGCGTGTCCACGACCGCCTCGTCGGCGCGGCGCAGTCGCTCGATCAGCGCTGCTCGCGTGGCCTGGGAGATCGCGGCTCCCGGTGACTCGGCCTCCGGTGCCGCGGCGGCGGTGACGGCGGCTCGGACGAGGAACGGCACGCCCGCGGTCGCCGTCGCCACTGACCGCACCATCTCCAGCGGCGGCGCCGATCCGATGACTTCGCTTGCGAGGCGGGCGATCTCGGGTGGTGTCAGCGGGCCCAGCGTCACCACCGGCGACTGCCTCGCCGCGGCGGCCGACAGTGCCGTGAGGCCTGGGTGCTGGGACTGCGGTTCGGCAGCGACGATGACGGTCGTGGCCGGGTCGGCCATCAGGTCGGCAAGGTGCTGCAGTTCGGCGTCGTCGAGTAGGTGCGCGTCGTCGACGACGACGGCGGCTCCCGGCGGGTCGCCGTCGCGCGGCGCGCGGGCGACGACGGCGATGCCCGCAGCACGCAGGGCGGCGCGAACGCCGTTGAGCACCAACGACTTACCCGACCCGATCCCACCGGACACCAGGGCCTTCGTGGGCTCGGTGGGTGACGCCGTCAGCGTCGCGACGACGTCCTGTGCGGTCATGGGAACAGCGGCAGCACGGGGACTTCGGCGACCGGCGGCGGCGCAGGTGCCACCTCCGGAACGGTCTCGATGACCGGGACGGTCGGCTGCGCGTCGGGCGTGTCAGGGACGACGGGGACCGTCGTGGTGGGCGGTGGCGCGACCGTGGTCGTGGGCGGCGGGACGGTGGTGGTCGGCGGCGGTGTGGTCGTCGTCGGCACCGTGGTCGTCGTGGTCGTGGACGGCGTCGTGGTCGTAGTGGTGGTGGTCGTCGTCGTGGTCGTAGTGGTGGTCGGCGACGTGGTGGTGGTCGTGGTGGTCGGCGCCGACGTCGGATTGGTGGTCGCCGGACCCGTCGGTGGCGGCGTCGTCGTCAACGGACGGTTGCGGTAGGTCTCGGCCTCCGAGGACGGCACGACGGTGGTGGTCACCAAACCGTCGTCACCGGTGCTGGTGATCGTGACGTTCTCGGTCACCGGCGTCGAGTCGGTCGACGTACTGGTCAGCGTGACGGCAAGTCCGCCAACCGCCAGCAGCGCGGCTGCCGCGGCAGCCCCGAACAGCAGCGGGGGCCGCTTGTACCAGGGCAGCGGTCCCGGTTCGTCGTCGTCGTAGGGCTCGTCGCGCGCCGCGAAGTCGACCGGCGGCCGGGCGTCGGTCGCGCTGCCGTAGTCGTACTCGCCACCCGCGTAGGGCAGCGGATCGTCGCCTTCGACGCCCTGGGACCAGGCCAGCGAGTCGGCGGCCCCCGTGTCGGCGGCGCTCGGCGCGGCCTGGGTCGGGAAGGCGGCACCCGCTGCGGCACCGGCCGCCACTCCGGCCGCCCCGGCACCCGCAACCCAGCCCATGCCCGGTGGCATCGTCGCCGAGCCCGCCGCCCAGCCCGCCCGCAGAGATGACGGCCGCACCTGCGGCGCCGACCACCTGCGGCTGCGGCGTGGTCACGACGGGCGCGCGCAGCCGCTCGGACAGCCGCTGGGTCACCAGCGGGATCGAGGCGCCGCCGCCGACGGTGGCGACCGCCGTGATGGCCGCCATCGGAATCCTGAACTGCTGCAACGACTGTTCGATCGCACCCATCAGACCGTTGAGCGGCTGATCGATGAGGCGTTCGAGTTCAGGCCGGGTGACCCGGACGTCGGAGGCGAAACCGGGCAAGGCGACCGGGATGACGGCCGCCGTGTCGGCGGACAACCTCTCCTTGGCCTGCCTGCAGTCGTCGCGCAGCTTGGTCAGCGATCCGACCGCCGCGGTTCCCGCGGGATCCGGGTTGCTCGCGTCGGCGACGCCGGAGATCACGTGGTTGAGCAGTGACTGATCGACGAGATCGCCGGAGAAGTCGGGGTAGCGGATGGTGTCGCCGATGACGGCCATGTCGGCGCGCGCATCGGCCAGCGTCACGCTGGTGCCGTTCGCGCCGAAGTCGCACAGCACGACGACG
>JAQSXQ010000093.1 GCA_029256565.1 Mycobacterium sp. | reverse complement strand
ATGCCGACTCTGGTCGACGACGTGGGCGGGTGGCTGGTCTCGGCGCTCGACCGGCACGAGGCGTGGACGGGTGACACCGGCGCGCTCGACGCCGACGTCGACGACCTGGTGGACGCGGTCGGCGGCTTCCGGTCCCCGCTGGCGCTGGTGAGCCCCGAGGTTGGCCTGACCGTGGTGCCTGCCACCGAGTCGGGGCGGCTGTTCACCGACGCCCTCGGCACGCTGAACCAGCGCCTGGCACACGCCTGCGAGCGGGTCGTGCTGGTCGTGGCCGGTCAGCCGGTCACCGTGAAGGAACCCGCGTGAGTGCTTTCGCCTCCATCCCGGCGCCCGACGCCGAGGTGGCCGCCGCGGCGCGCGCCCGCCAGGCCACGCTCACCAAACCCCCGGGATCGCTCGGCCGACTCGAGGACCTCTCGGTGTGGGTCGCGTCGTGCCAGGGGATCTGCCCGCCCCGGCAGTTCGAACGCGCGCGGATCGTGGTGTTCGCCGGTGACCACGGCGTGACCGCGGCGGGCGTCTCGGCCTTCCCTGCCGAGGTCACCGCGCAGATGGTCGCAAACTTCGATGCCGGCGGCGCCGCGATCAACGTGCTGGCCGAGCTGGCGGGTGCCGGCGTACGGGTGGTCGACGTCGCAGTGGATTCCGACAGCCCGCTATCGCCTGCGATCGGCGCTCACCGGGTGCGGCGCGGCAGCGGCAACATCGCCGTCGAGGACGCGTTGACGGCCGAGGAGGTCGACGCCGCGATCCAGGCCGGGCGCGACGTGGCAGACGAGGAGGTCGACGGCGGTGCCGACCTGCTGATCGCGGGCGACATGGGCATCGGGAACACCACTCCCGCCACGACATTGATCGCAGCACTGACCGACGCCGAGCCCGTCGCGGTCGTCGGTCGCGGCACCGGCGTCGACGACGCCGGCTGGGCCCGCAAGACCGCCGCGATCCGCGACGCGCTGTTCCGCGCGCGACCGTCGATGACCGATCCCGTTGCGCTGCTTCGCATCTGCGGTGGCGCCGACCTGGCCGCCATGGCCGGGTTCCTCGCCCAGGCGGCCACCCGGCGCACACCCGTGCTGCTGGACGGCGTCGTGGTGGGCGCGGCCGCGTTGACCGCCGAGCGCATGGCCCCCGGCGCGCGGCTGTGGTGGCAGGCCGGGCACCGTTCCACCGAACCCGCGCACGCGCTGGCGCTGCAGCGACTCGGGCTCGAGCCCATCGTGGATCTCGGCATGCGTCTTGGCGAGGGCTCCGGCGCCACCGTCGCGCTGCCGGTGCTGCGGGCGGCGGTGGGCACGCTGGCGTCGATGGCCACGTTCTCCGAGGCCGCCGTGAGCGACCGCGCCGAACCGTGATCTCCTCGCTGGCGTCGGCGCTGACGTTCGCGACGGTGTTGCCGATCCGGTCGAGGGGCCCGTTCGGCAGAGGTGCGCTGACCGCCCTGCCGGTCGCCGGCGTCGCACTCGGCGCGCTCGCCGCGGGCGTGGTGTGGCTGGCCGGCCAGGCCTTCGGGGCGGGTAGTCCACTGACCGGCTTCCTTGCCGTGGCGACGCTGCTCCTGATCACGCGTGGCCTGCACGTGGATGGGCTGTCCGACACCATCGACGGTCTCGGGTGCTACGGCCCGCCGGAACGCGCACTCGCCGTGATGCGCGACGGCACGGCGGGCCCGTTCGGGGTGGCCGCGATCGTGATCGTCGTCGCGCTGCAGGGTTTCGCATTCTCGGAGTCCGGGGCCCTCGCCGTCGTGGTGGCCGTCACCGCGGGCCGGGTGGCGGTGGTCGCGGCCTGCCGCCGCGGCGTGCCTGCCGCGCCCGGCAGCACGCTGGGCGGTGCGGTGGCGGGCACGCAGCCGATCTGGGTGGTGGCCGCGTGGGTTCTCGCGGTGGTGGCGGCCGCCGCATTCACGACCCCCCGGCCGTGGCAGGGTCCGCTCGCGGTCGTACTCGCCCTGGCCGTCGCCGCACTGCTGGTCGCGCACTGCGTCCGGCGGTTCGGCGGCATCACCGGTGACGTACTCGGTGCGGCCGTCGAGATCACGACGACCGTTGCCGCACTGGGGATGACGGTCGGGTGAACGTTCAGCCGTGCAACAGCTTGAGCCCGATGACCGAGGCGGTGATGAGCCCGATCAATGCCACCTTGGCCACCGACACGGCTTCGTCACCGCTGATGAACGAGTACGCCGAGGTCAGCACCGCGCCGATGCCCACCCACACCACGTAGCTGGTCGCCACGGGTAGTTCGCGCATGGCGTAGGCCAGCCCGATCATCGACAGCACCACCGCAACGCCGAACACGATCGACGGGCCGAGCCGGGTGAAGCCCTCGGACTTCCCGAGCGCCACGGCCCAGCAGGCTTCGAGAACGCCAGATATGAACAACACGAACCACGACACGGTCGACCTCCGACGCGCCGTCTTGTCGCTGGCCGGGTACGGTGCCGCTCGTCCGGTGTCCCGATGGGGACGACCAAATCCTATCCGAGCCGGGTCATCCAGCCGTGGGTGTCGGCGAACTTGCCGCGCTGGATGCCGGTCAACGTGTCGCGCAACGCCATGGTGACCTCACCCGGTTCGCCGTCGGCGATGGTGAAGTCGCCGTCGCCGGACTTCACGTGCGACACCGGGGTGATGACGGCCGCGGTACCGCAGGCGAACACCTCGGTGATCTCGCCGGCGGCGGCCTTCTTCTGCCACTCGTCGACGTCGATCTTGCGCTCCTCGACGGCGAAGCCCGCGTCAGTCGCCAACTGCAGCAACGAGTCTCGCGTGATGCCGGGAAGCAGCGATCCGCTGAGTTCGGGGGTGACCAGGCGCGCCGACCCGCCGCTGCCGAACACGAAGAACAGGTTCATGCCACCCATCTCCTCGACGTACCGGCGCTCGATGGCGTCGAGCCACACCACCTGGTCGCAGCCGTGGTCGGTGGCCTCGGCCTGTGCGAGCAGCGATGCCGCGTAGTTGCCGCCGAACTTCGCGGCACCCGTGCCGCCGGGGCTGGCGCGCACGTACTCGGTGGACAGCCACACCGACACCGGGTGGACACCGCCCTTGAAGTACGCACCGGCCGGCGAGCCGATGACCAGGTAGCGGTACTGGTTGGCGGGACGCACGCCCAGCCCTGGTTCGGTGGCGAAGATGAACGGCCGCAGGTAGAGCGACTCCTCGCCGCCCGCCGCGGGCACCCAGTCGGCGTCGACGGCGATCAGCTGCCGCAGCGACTCGAGGAACACCTCGTCGGGCAGCTCGGGGATCGCGAGCCTGCGCGCGGAGCGGCGCAGCCGGGCGGCGTTGGCCTCGGGCCGGAACGACACGATCGAGCCGTCGGTCCAGCGGTAGGCCTTGAGCCCCTCGAAGACCTCCTGGGCGTAGTGCAGCACGACCGCCGAGGGGTCCAGCTCGATCGGGCCGTAGGGCAGCACCCTGGCGTCGTGCCAGTGCCCGTCGCTGTAGTCGATCGACACCATGTGGTCGGTGTGGAAGCGGCCGAACCCGGGCTCGCGCAGGATGTCGGCACGTACCTCGTCGCTTGCCGGTGTCGCGTTTCGGGCAAGCGAGAAGTCGAGGTGGCCGTCGGTCATGGACGAATTGTATAACTCGGCGCTACCGAGTTTTCGCTTCCACGAATGGCGGTGCGACGACCTCGCACTCGAGCGCACGGCCGCGGACGTCCACCGCGACGCGCTGCCCGTCGGTCACTCCGGCAGCGGTGTCGACGAGGGCGAGCGCGATGCCGACTTTGAGTGTCGGAGAGAACGTTCCCGAGGTCGTGACACCCACGGGGGTGTCGCCGTCGAGGACGGTCATGCCCGAGCGCAGCACGCCGCGGCCGACGGCCTTCAGCCCGCGCAGTACGCGCTTCGGCCCGGCCTGCTTCTCGGCCAGCAGGGCGTCGCGGCCCCAGAAGGCGTCCTTCTTCCAGCCGACCGCCCAGCCGCAGCGGGCCTGCACCGGGGAGATGTCCAGCGTCAACTCGTGGCCGTGCAGCGCGTAGCCCATCTCGGTGCGCAGGGTGTCGCGGGCGCCGAGGCCTGCGAGTTCGCCGCCCGCGGTGCGCACGCCCTCGACCAGGGCGTCGAACACGACCCCGGCCCGGTCCCATTCGGGCAGCAGCTCGTAGCCGTGCTCGCCGGTGTAGCCGGTCCGGCAGACGCGGACTGGAACGCCGTCGTACTCGGCGTCGGCCCATCCCATGTAGTCCATGTCGGTCGGTAGGCCGAGTCCGGCGACGACCTCCGGCGACTTGGGGCCCTGCACGGCGAGCACCGCACGCGAGCGGTGTTCGTCGGTGATGGTCAGGTCGGCCGGGGCGGCGGCCTGCAGTGCGGCGACGACGGCGGCGGTGTTGGCCGCGTTGGGCACCAGGAACACCTCGTCGTCGGACACGTAGTAGGCGATCAGGTCGTCGATGACGCCACCGGAGTCGTTGCAGCACAACGTGTATTGCGCCTTGCCGGGTCCGATCCGGTTGAGGTCGTTGGTGAACGCCGCGTTGAGGAACTCGACCGCCCCTGGGCCCTTGACCAGTGCCTTGCCGAGGTGGCTGACGTCGAACAGGCCGACCGCGGTGCGGGTGGCGTTGTGCTCGGTGACGGTGCCCGCGTAGGACACCGGCATGAGCCAGCCCCCGAACTCGGCGAAACTCGCTCCGAGTTCGCGGTGACGGTCCTCGAGCGGGCCCTGCAGCAGGTTGTCGGTCACCGAACCAGCCTAGCTAGCTAGGGTTGATCCCCGTGAGCACCGCACCCGGATACCAGTCCCCCACCGTCACCGTCGCCGCCAGCCTGCCCAAGCGCGGGGTCGGTTCGGCCGTACTGATCGTCCCCGTGGTCAGCGGTGACGACGACACCGCCCGAGTCGTGCCCACGCCGTTCCTGGATGCCGCGGCCGTCGACGAGATCGAAGCGGCGCTGGCGGCCCTCGGTGCCAAGGGCGGCGCCGATCAGACCACCCGCGTGGTGGCGTCGTCGCTCCCGGTCGCGAGCGTGCTGGCGGTCGGGCTGGGCAAGCCGCGCGACTCCTGGTCCGCCGACGTGATCCGTCGCGCCGCCGGTGTCGCCGCGCGCAGCCTGTCGGGCACGGAGTCGGTGCTGACCACGCTGAGCGAACTCGACACCGCGGCCGCCGTCGAGGGCTTGATCCTGGGCGCCTACCGGTTCACCGAATTCCGCAGCGACAAGACCGCGCCCAAGGACCCGGCGCTGGCCCGCATCACGGCGCTGGCCTCGGCCAAGGACGCGAAGGCGAAGGCCGTGCGCGGCACCGACGTGGCGACCGCGGTCGCGACGGCCCGCGACTTCGTGAACACCCCGCCGAGCCATCTCTTCCCTGCCGAGTTCGCCGACCGCGCGAAGGCGCTGGGCAAGGCGGCGGGCCTCGAGGTCGAGGTCCTCGACGAGAAGGCACTGGAGAAGGCCGGCTACGGCGGCATCATCGGCGTCGGCAAGGGCTCGTCGCGTCCCCCGCGCCTGGTGCGGCTGATTCACCGCGGCGCCAAGCGGAAGGGCAAGACCGTCGCGCTGGTCGGCAAGGGCATCACCTTCGATACCGGCGGCATCTCGATCAAGCCTGCGCTGAACATGCATCAGATGACCTCGGACATGGGTGGCGCCGCGGCCGTGATCGCGACCGTCCTGCTGGCCGCCAAGCAGAAGGTGGCGGTCGACGTCATCGCGACGGTGCCGATGGCGGAGAACATGCCGTCGTCGACGGCGCAGCGGCCCGGTGACGTGCTGACGCAGTACGGCGGCATCACCGTCGAGGTGCTCAACACCGACGCCGAGGGTCGGCTGATCCTCGCCGACGCGATCGTGCGGGCCTGCGAGGACGACCCGGACTACCTGATCGAGACGTCGACGCTGACCGGCGCGCAGACCGTGGCCCTGGGGTCGCGTACGCCCGGCGTGATGGGCAGCGACGACTTCCGCGACCGGGTCGCGACGCTGAGCCAGGAGGTCGGCGAGAACGGCTGGCCGATGCCGCTGCCCGAGGAGCTGAAGGACGACCTCAAGTCGACGGTGGCGGATCTGGCCAACGTCAGCGGTTCGCGCTTCGCGGGCATGCTGGTCGCCGGGGTGTACCTGCGCGAGTTCGTCGCCGAGGGCGTCGAGTGGGCACACGTCGACATCGCAGGCCCGGCCTACAACACCGGCGGCCCGTGGGGTTACACCGGCAAGGGCGGCACCGGCGTGCCGGTGCGCACGATGTTCGCGGTCATCGAAGACGTCGCTGCCAACGGCTGATCACATGACGCTGCCGCGGGCGGTGCTGCGCAACGCCTGCGGTGCGATGCGCGACGTGCCGTAGAGCAGGTACGCCTCCGGCGCGACGGGACGAATCGGCTTGTTCTTGCGGACCGCCGACACGATCGCCTTGGCGACCTTGTCGGGACCGTAGTGGCGCGCGGCGAACATCGCCTCGAGCTGCTTGCGCCGGCCTGCGACCTGACCGGCCTTGCCAGGGGGCGGGTCGAAGCGGGTGGTGTGCACGATGTTGGTGTCGATGACGCCGGGGCACACGGTGGTGAGACCGATTCCCGCAGAGGACAACTCGGCCCGCAGGCAGTCCGAGAACATGTACACCGCTGCCTTGCTGGTGCAGTAGGCGTTCATCGACTGCAGCGGCGCGTAGGCCGCCATCGACGACACGTTGACGACGTGGCCGCCGGTCCCGCGTTCGACGAGCCGTCCGGCGAAGGCGCGGCACCCGTTCACCACGCCCCCGAGGTTGACGTCGAGCACGCGGTCCCACTGGTCGGCGGGGGTGTCGAGGAAGGCACCGGCCTGGCCGATCCCTGCGTTGTTGACCACGACGTCGGGCACCCCGTGCTCGTCGCACACCCGAGCGGCGAACGCCTCGACGGCCTCGGCGTCGGCCACGTCGAGCCGGTAGGCGTGAGCGACGCCACCGCGTGCGGCGATCCGCGC
>JAQSXQ010000092.1 GCA_029256565.1 Mycobacterium sp. | reverse complement strand
CGCGCGGCACGGAATTCGGCGTAGGACGCGATCGCATGGTCCTGGTAGTCGAACGCAGGGAACGCGACGTCGGCGGCCGTGGTGCCCGGCCGCAGGCGGGCCAGCCGCCTGCCGCCGGTGTCGACCACCTCGAGCGTGGGATTGTCGAGGAAGTGGGGCGTCTGGGTGAGGACCCAGTTGGCCCGGTCGCCCGGCTCGCCGTCGGGGACGCGCCTGACCCCGGGCTGCAGGCGCCTGCCCACGAACGCGAACGCGTCGGCCACGGTGGGCTGGTTGATGCTGCCGGTCAGGTAGAAGTCGTTCTGAAAGGCCATGATTGGACTCCTTCGGTGCTAGTAGACGAGGCCGATGCGGGGTGGGTTGGTGCCGCCGAGGGTGTGGTGGCCGAGGTGGACGTACTTCCACCGGGCCGGGTCGTGCAGCGAATGGGTGCGCACGTTGCGCCAGTGCCGGTCGAGGTTGACCGCGCCGTCGGTGGCCGACGTTCCGGTGAGTTCGAAGACGCCGCTTGCGATCTCGACGGCGAACTCCTGGGCCAGCGCCTTGGCGGCGGCGACGGTCAACGTGGCGTCGGTGGCCGCCTCCCTGGTGACTTCGGGCAGGGCGTACCCGGCGTCGATGATCGCGGTGCCGCGGGCGAGCAGCGCCTCCAGCGCGAACAGCTTCGCGGTGAGTTCGCCGAACCGGCGCACCACGTGCGGCTCGTGGTCGGCTCGGTCGTAACCCGCGTCGACCGCTTCCTTCCACGGCCGCGAGCGCGTCCTGACGAACTCGGCACCGTCTTCCAGGGCGGCGCGGGCGATTCCGATGTCTATGGCGGCGTGCAGCGCCTGATCGAACGCGCCGAGCAAACTCGGGGGACCGGTCCTGGCATCCGGTGCCGAACCCTCCTCGATCACCAGGTCCGCGTCGACCACCACCCCGTCGAGGCGCACCTCGCCGCTGGCGGTACCGCGCTGACCGAATGCCGACCACTGGTCGAGATCCAGTGTCACACCGGGCTGGTCGGGCCGGACGAACACCGTCGCGGTCTCGCCAGGCTTGCCGTCGACGACGGCCGCGACCGCGATCCACGTGGCCCCGAGCGCACCCGTGGCGTAGAACTTCCTGCCATCGAGCACCCAGGTCCCGTCACCCCGTGCCGCCACCGTGGTCCGGCGTTCGAGCGCGGTCGCGGTGCCGCGCTCGGCGGTGGCGTTGCCGATCTGCGCCCCGGCGAGGACGTCGCGATAGATGCGGGGCGCCGGTTCCTGGTCACCCAGCCCGGCGATGGCCTTGGTGATCACGAAGTGCGACAACAGGAGCTGCCCCACCGCGGCGTCACCGCGGGACAGTCGGCGCAGCACCTCGACGGTGACCGATGCGGGCAGGCCGGGCCCGCCGTGGCCGGGCGGCACGGACACGCCGAGCAGGCCGGCGTCAGCGACCTCGCGGAGCTGTGGGAGCAGCGGAACGCCCGCGCGCTCGCGCTCGGCGCTGCCGGCTGCGAGGCGGGTGGCGACGGCGTCCGCGGCGGCGAGCGCCTCTGCCGCCGTGGACAACAGGGGTGTGGGGGTGGCGACGCCGAGGTCGAGTGTCATGCCGGGCGACGCTACGGACGCCATGGGCGCCGGCCCAGGATTACGACCAGCGAGAATGAATCCATCCGGTGTTTGCCGGAGGGTCCGGCACGAACGTGCTGGTCAGGCCGTTCGTCGGAGGGCGCGGGTAACCTGGACACATCAGGGCGGCCCACCGTCCTCGCGACACAAGGAGCCATCGATGACCGATCCTCAGCGCACCCTCATCGCCGTACTGCTCGACCGATCCGGCTCCATGCAGGCCATCAAGGACGACACCGAAGGTGGCTTCAACGCGTTCGTCGAACAGCAGCGCAACGAGCCGGGGGAGGCGAGAGTCACTCTCGCGCAGTTCGATACGCACTACGAGGTGGTGTACGCCGATCGGCCGATCGCCGACGTGCCGCCGCTGGACCTGCAGCCGCGCGGCATGACGGCGCTCTACGACGCGCTCGGTCGGCTGATCACCGACGTCGGAGCCGAGCTGGCGAGCCTGCCGGAGGCCGAACGCCCCGGCCACGTGATCGTCGTCGTGATGACCGACGGGCTCGAGAACTCCAGTCGGGAGTGGACGCACGAGGCCGTCAGCGCGGCGATCAAGCGGCAGGAGAGCGAATACTCCTGGTACTTCGTATTCCTGGGCGCCAACATGGACGCTGTCGCAGTCGCGGCGCAGATGGGTTTCGACCAGTCCCGTTCCATGACCTACGGCGCGAACGACCAGGGCGTGGCGTCGGCGATGAGCGCCACCACCGCCTACGTGTCCCGGCAGCGGCGCGCCCGCATGGGATCCGCGGCGCCGGGCTTCTCACCGGAGGAACGTGAGGCGTCGTTGGGCGGCAACCGGTGACGGCCCAGCCCGATCCCACGGGATCCGATCCCACCCAGTCCGATCCCACCCAGTCCGATCCCACCCAGTCCGACTCGCGAGGCCCTCGGAGCCACCCGATAGTCGACACCGCGTACGGGCCCGTGCGCGGTGTCGACGACGGATCGGTGAAGGTGTGGCGGGGCGTCCGCTACGCGGCGCCGCCTTCGGGTGAATTCCGTTGGCGTGCACCGCGCCCACCCGAACCGTGGACCGAGCCCGCGGACGCCACCCGGGTCGGGCCGGCGTGTCCCCAACCCACCGATCCGCGCATCCCCGTGGACCTGGGGGCACCGCAGGGGGAGGACTGTCTGACGCTCAACGTGTGGGCGTCGTCGGACACCCGGCCCGGCGACGGCAAGCCGGTGCTGGTGTGGGTGCACGGCGGGGCGTACATCCTGGGCTCGGCCGCGCAGCCGCTGTACCGCGGAGGTGTGCTGGCCGGCACGGGTGAGGCCGTGATCGTGACGCTCAACTACCGGCTCGGCGCGTTCGGGTTCATGGACCTGTCGTCGTTCAGCACGCCGCGCACCCGGTTCGAGGCCAATCTCGGGCTGCGCGACGTCCTGTTCGCGCTGAAGTGGGTGCGCGACAACGTCGCCGCGTTCGGTGGCGACCCGGGGCGGGTGACCCTGTTCGGGGAGTCGGCGGGCGGCGGAATCGTGACGACGCTGCTCGCCAGCCCCGAGGCCGCCGGGCTGTTCGCCGGTGCGATCGCGCAGAGTTCGCCGGTGACCTCGGTGTACGACGCCAGCCGTGCGCGCCGGGTCGCCGAGCAGTTCCTCGACGTCCTCGGACTCGACGCGGGCGACGCCGACCGGTTGGCCACGGCACCGACCGGCGAGCTGCTGACCGCGTCCAAGCGGCTGTTCGACGACGTGCCGGTACGCACGCCCGGCACGCTCGGGTTCGCGCCGATCGTCGACGGGGACCTGGTGCCCGACTATCCCGTGAACGTGGCCCGCGCGGGCAACACCCACCCCGTCCCGCTGATCATCGGCACCAACCGGCACGAGGCGGCCCTGTTCCGCTTCATGAAGTCACCGCTGATGCCGATCACGCCCGAGGCGATCAAGGCGATGTTCTCCGAGATCGCGGCCGAGCAGCCCGATCTGCGGCTGCCGACCGAGGCGGAGCTACAGGCCGCGTACCGGGGACGTGGCAAGACGCCCGGGATGGGCGTCGCCCGAGACATCGGGTTCCGCATGCCGTCGATCTGGTTCGCCGAAGGCCACGGCCGCGTGGCGCCGGTGTTCGCCTACCGATTCGACTGGGCCACGCCGATGCTGCGGATGCTGCGTCTCGGCGCGGCACACGCGACCGAACTGCCCTACGTGTGGGGCAATCTGGTCATGGGACCGAGGGACCCGACGTTCAAGCTGGGTGGGCTCAAGACCGGAACCGCGGTGTCCGAGCGGGTGCGCACCCGGTGGTTGAACTTCGCCGCCCACGGCGAACCGGATGGGCTGCCCGGCGAACCACGGTGGCGGCCCTATCGAGAATCGGATCGCGCGACGCTGGTCATCGACAAGCGCGATGCGGTAGTCGACGATCCCGACCGGGACATGCGTGCAGCATGGGGTGACGCCGTTCTGAGCTTCCGGTGACGGGCGCTGGCTAAGCTTTCGGCTCGGAGGTGACGACGTGACCGTGCTGGCCGAGATCCGCGAGTTCCTGGACGTGCTCCCGCCGCAGATGCGGGATCCGGTGCTGTTCGCGATCCCGTTCTTCCTGCTTCTGCTGATCGTCGAGTGGACCGCTGCGCGCAAGCTCGACCACCTCGAGGACGCCGACCGGGCGCCCGCAGGTGCCTACCAGCGCCGCGATGCCTGGGCGAGCATCTCGATGGGCCTGGTGTCGGTGGCGACCACCGGGGCCTGGAAGTTCGTCGCCCTGCTCGGCTACGCCGCGCTCTACGCCTACGTCGCACCGTGGCACCTGTCGTCGAGCGCCTGGTACACGTGGGCGATCGCGATACTCGGCGTCGACCTGCTGTTCTACGCCTACCACCGGATGGCGCACCGGGTGCGGCTGGTCTGGGCCACCCACCAGGCGCACCACTCCAGCCGGTACTTCAACTTCGCCACCGCACTGCGGCAGAAGTGGAACAACAGCGGCGAGATCCTGCTCTGGGTGCCGCTGCCGCTGCTCGGCGTACCCCCGTGGATGGTGTTCGCCAGCTTCTCGCTGAACCTGATCTACCAGTTCTGGGTCCATACCGAGCGCATCGACAGGCTCTGGCGGCCAATCGAATTCGTGTTCAACACACCGTCGCACCACCGCGTGCACCATGGGATGGACGCCGAGTACCTCGACAAGAACTACGGCGGCATCCTCATCGTGTGGGACCGGCTGTTCGGCAGCTACGCCGACGAGACGTTCCGCCCGCACTACGGGCTGACCAAGCAGGTCGACACCTTCAACATCTGGACGCTGCAGACACACGAGTACGCCGCCATCGCCCGCGACGTCCGGCGGGCCACACGGTGGCGGCACCGACTCGGTTACGCGTTCGGCCCGCCCGGCTGGGCACCGCCCGCCACGGTGCAGCCCGACATTCCCGAGCCGATGACGGCGACGCGATCTGCCGCCCCTTCGACCGTTCGCAACTGATTCCGCACCGTCGAGCGGCCGGCGGACCCCGTACTGTCGCAGTGTGAAGACGGTCTTCGACGATGACGTCGATCCAAGTTTGGTCGAACGCTCGCTCGCGGGCAGCGTGCACGGATCGATGTGGCTCGACGTCGAACGCCCGCACCACCCGACCCTGCCGGGGTCGATCACCTGCGACCTCGTGGTGGTGGGCGGCGGGTACACCGGGCTGTGGACCGCGCTGCACGCCGCGCGCCGCCATCCCGATCAGCGCATCGTGCTGCTCGAGGCGAACCGCATCGGGTGGGCGGCGTCGGGGCGCAACGGCGGGTTCGTCGAGGCGAGCCTCACCCACGGCGCCGAGAACGGGAAGAGCCGCTGGCCCGACGAGTTCGACACGCTGACGGCGATGGGCCTGGAGAACCTCGACGGCATGCAGGCCGAGATCGCCGAACTGGGGCTCGACGTCGAGTGGCAGCGCTCCGGGATGCTGGCGGTGGCCACCGAGCCGCATCAGGTGCCGTGGCTCGAGGAGGCTGCCGAAGCCGGCGAGGGGCGCTTCCTCGGGCAGGCCGAGATCCAGGCCGCGGTCCACTCACCGACCTACCGCGCCGCGCTCTTCGAGCCAGACACCTGCGCGATCGTGCACCCGGCGAAGCTTGCGCTCGAACTCGCGCGTGCCTGCCGGGAAGCCGGTGTGCAGATCTTCGAGCACACCAACGCCGTCGCGCTCGACTCGGGCGGGGCCGCCGTCCGGATCGACACCGGCGGCGCGGTGGTGACCGCCCGCCATGCGGTGCTGGCCACCAACGTCTTTCACCACCTGTTGCGGCGCAACAGGTTGCGCACCGTTCCGGTGTACGACTACGTGCTGTCCACCGAGCCGTTGACCGAGGAACAGATGGACCGCGTCGGATGGATCGACCGGCAGGGGATCGGCGACTCGGCCAACCAGTTCCACTACTACCGACGCACGGCGGACAACCGGATCGTGTGGGGCGGCTACGACGCCGTCTACCACTTCGGGCGCAGGGTCGACCCGGCATACGAGGACCGCCCGGAGAGCTACCGCAGGCTCGCGCAGCACTTCTTCCTCACCTTCCCCCAGCTCGACGACGTGCGGTTCAGCCACCGCTGGGCAGGTGCCATCGACACCAACACCCGCTTCTGCGCGCACTGGGGCCTGGCCAGAGCCGGCCGGGTGGCCTACGTGAACGGGTTCACCGGACTCGGCGTCGGCGCGGCCCGGTTCGCCGCCGACGTCTGTCTCGACCTGCTCGACGGCGTTCCCACACCCCGCACCGAGCTGGAGATGGTCCGTCGCAAGCCGATGCCGTTCCCGCCGGAGCCCTTGGCCAGCATCGGCATTCAAGCGACCAGATGGTCGCTCGACCGTGCCGACCACTCGGCGGGGCGACGCAACCTGTTGCTGCGCACGCTCGACGCAGTGGGTCTCGGCTTCGATTCGTGATCCGCACTTTGTAACGAGCAGGCCACGATCGCATATGGGTAGGGTGAAGACCCCTTCTACCCACATGGATCGGAGCCGGCGATGCGGCAGCAGTGTTTGCGGGCGATCGTATTCGCCAGTGCCGTACTGACTGCCGCCGCGACAGCCGTGGTGGGGGCGCCGGTGCCCAACGCCGCTGCGGAGCCCGGCCTCGTCGTGTCGCCGGGCATGGAGATCCGCCAGGACCTCAACGTCTGCACGCTGGGTTTCGTCGACCTCCAGACGCGGACCGGGTATGCCGCGGGGCACTGCAGGGGCAGCGGCGTGGTCAACGATCGCAACGGCGTGTTCGTCGGCAGTCAGACGATGTTCCGCGACAACACCCCAGACGGGGCGACGGTCGCCACCGACTACCAGATCTCGGACTGGCAGACGATCGCGCTGGCGCCCGAGGTCGTGATCAACGACGTGCTGCCCGG
>JAQSXQ010000091.1 GCA_029256565.1 Mycobacterium sp. | reverse complement strand
CGTCATGGGTGCGAACAGCGACCACCACTGGCAGTCCGGGCCCGCGATGACAGGTGCGAACCAGAGCAGACCGCCCGAGCCGCCGGCGAAGAGCTCGACATGGATGGGCGTGTACTTGAGGATCATCTCGGCGAGCAGCAGAAGCAGCATCGTGCCGGTGATGATCGAGCAGATCTGGTAGAACTTCAGGGCTCCGCGGATCGCCGGAAAAGAAGCGAGCTTGGGGGCGCGGGGCATGGCGTCCAGTCTACCCGCGGGATTCTGCGGCGCCGTTCGACGACGGGTGCCGCATCCACGCACGTCGCCCCCGTCCTGGCAGGACGAGGGCGACGTGTGAAGGCGATCAGTCCGCGGTCGGCAGCGTCACCTCGATCAGCCCGGCCGGGTAGCGGTCGCGTGCCGACACGAACAGTAGGTCGCGCTCGGTATCGATCGACACTCCATAGACCTTGTTGCCGTAGGCGTGGGCGCTCAGCCGCTGCACGAGCGACAGATCCGAGGCCTGGTAGATCGTCGCACCGGACTGCTCGAAGAGCGTGTTCTGGTTGCCGACGATGACCAGCCCGGCCTCAGCGTCCACGTCGATGGACCGGAAGTCGGCCTCGGCGGTCTCGAGGGTGGCGACGAGCGAGTAATCCACACCGCTGTAGACGCGGATTCCTTGCGTCGACCCCGCGGTGTCGCTGTTGCTCACGTAGATGAGGTCGTTCACCTCGTCGTACGCGACGCCGTGCGTGCGCCAGGGACCGCCGTCAGCCGGCCCCTCGACGAGACGGATGAGCTCACCCGACTCGGCGTTGCGGACGTCGAAGCCGGTGCCGCGGAGGCCGCCGAACACGCGACCGCCCGCGAAGTCGACATCCATCCCGCGCACGCCGCCCGAGAAGGCGAAGGGTCCTGCGACCTTCGCGCCGGTCTCGGCATCCATGACCACCCAGTTGCCGCCGAACGCGACGGTGAGGTTGCCCGTCTCCGTGTCGAAGGCGATATCGCGCAGGCCGTCCTCGACCGGATCGAGAGTCGGAGCACTGAGGGTGCGCACGATCGTGTCGGTCTCAGGGTCGATCACATGCACCCGCGCCGGACGCATCTCATCCGCGAGGTAGACGAGGCCGGTGGCCGGGTCGACCGCGGAGCCGACGGGACGGATCTCATCGGCGCCCTCGGCCGTCTCTGTCGGGATCGCCGTGAGAGCGGTGGCCGTGTAGGGCTCCGGGCCAGGATCCGTCGGATCCGTGGGATCCGTGGGATCGGTCGGGTCCGTGGGATCGGTCGGGTCCGTCGGATCCTCCGTCGCGGTGCGGATGCTGACCGTGACGGCCCTCGGCTCGAGCTCCTCGCCCGGAGGGTTCAGGCGGAAGTCGCGGTTGGCGACGAAGACGCGCTGTTGTTCTTCGTCGACGGCGATGCCGTAGCCGTCGCGACCGAACTCGGGACCCACGTTGTCGACGTGCAACGCGCCCGTCTCCAGGTCGTGCACGGAGAAGCCGCCGCCGGTTGCGCCGCTGCCGGTGTACCCGATGTAGAGGAGTCCGCGCTCGGAGTCGATGTCGAGCTGACGCGCATCCGGGCGAACGGCCGCCTCCCACATCTTGGCGAAGTCGTTCGCGGCGTCGAACGCCTGAATGCCGGGGTTGCCCTCGACATCGGTGAACGACGTGGTCACGATCCAGCCGGTCGCCGGGTCGGCGGCGACGTAATAGGCATCTGCAGTCCCGTTGATCACGCCGAGCGACTCGCCCGTCGAGGCGCGGAACACCTCGACACCCCGGGCTGGCACCGCGACGTAGACGAAGTCGTTCACCGGGTCGACATCGATCGATCGGTTGGACTCGATGATCGGGTACGACCCGCGCACCACCTGGCCGAAGTCCGCGTCGGCGATCGATACCACCACCCAGTTGCGGTTCTGCTGACCCACGTAGAGCAGCTGCTTCTCTTCGTCGATGCCGAGATCGCGGATGTTCTCGGGCAACGTCATCTCACGCAGCACCTCATCCGTGTCGGGGTCGATCTCGAATACCTTCCGGCTGTTCTGGTCGCCCAGGTACAGCACGTCGCGCGTCTGGTCATAGGCGACGCCCGCGGGCAACGCCGCGGTGTGCTCGCCACCGACGCTGTTGGGCATCACCGAGCTGAGGTGTCCCAGCTGTTCGTAGGCGAACGGCTCGCTCGGATCCGTCGGCTCCTCCGGCTCGATGCGCGTGCTCTCGGTCACCGCGAACGGTTCGAGCTCCTCGCCGGGCGGGTTCAGGCGGAAGTCGCGGTTCGCGACGAACACTCGCTGGCGCTCCTCGTCGACCGTGATTCCATAGCCGTCCTTGCCGAACTGCGGACCGACCTTGTCGACCAGCAGCTCGCCGCTGGCGAGACTGTGCACCGAGAAGCCGCCGCGATCGGCGGACGTGCCGGTGTAGCCCACGTACAGCAGACCGCTCTCCGAGTCGATGTCGACCTGACGCGCGCCCGCGCGCACTTCCTTCTCCCACTTCAAGGCGAAGCCGTTCACGGCGTCGAAGGCCTGCACATCGGGGGTGCCCGCCACGCCCTGGAACTTGGTGGTGACGACCCATCCCGTGGCCGAGTCGGCGGCCACGTAGTAGGCGTCGGCAGTGCCGTTGATCACACCGAGGGACTCACCGGTCGAGGCACGGAACACCTCCACACCGCGTGCCGGCACGGCGACGTACACGAAGTCGTTGACGGGGTCGACATCCATCGAGCGCTGTGACTCGATGATCGCGTACGGCCCCCGCTTGATCGCGCCGAAGTCGGCGTCGGCGATCGAGACGACCAGCCAGTTTCGGTTCTGCTGACCCACGTAGAGCAGCTCGTTCTCCTCATCGATGCCGAGATCGCGGATGTTCTCGGGCAATGTGATCGTGCGCAGCACCTCGTCGGTGTCGGGGTCGATCTCGAAGACCTTCCGGCCGTTCTGGTCGCCGAGGTACAGCACGTCACGCGCCTGGTGGTACGCGACGCCCGCCGGCAGTGCCGCGGTGTGCTCGCCGCCGATGCTGTTGGGCATCACGGCGTCCAGCTGAGCAGTCTGCTCATAGTCGAATTCGCCGGCGGGCTCCTCGGGATCCGTCGGGTCTGTCGGGTCGGGTCCATCCGGGTCGCAGCCGAGGCACGGCGCCGGGGTGCCCGGGTCGATCACCTGCGGCTCGACGCCGTCGACGACGAGCTTCTGACCGTCCTGCTTGGTGATCGTGAAGCCGTCCAGGAACGCGCCGTCCGCGGTGCGCGCCTCGAAGCGGAGCGTTCCGGACGAGACGTCGATGACCTGGTACGTCTGCATGCCGGCCACGAGGCGGCGCAGGTGGGCGTCATTCTCATTCCAGTGGCGAGGACCCGCGTCATAGAACTTCGAACCGACACTGGCGGTCACGTACACGGTTCCGGTGTGGCTCAGCTCGGGATCTGCGCCCTCGGGCAGGTCGGTCTCGTTCGCGAGGAGGTTTCCCCGGCCGTACGCATGGTCATGCCCGTTCAGCACGAGGTCGACCCCGTGCTCCTCGAGGATCGGACCCCACGCCTGGCGGATGCCGAGATTGTTGCGCCCCTCGTCGAGGGAGTAGACGGGATGGTGGAAGTACACCACCGTCCACTGCTGGGGATTGTCGGCGAGGACGCTCTCGAGCCACTCCGCCTGGACGCTCAGACCCTCGGTGTCGACGATGTTGCTGTTGAGCGAGATGAACCGGACGCCCTTGTGGTCGGTGAAGTACACCGTGCCCTCGAGCTCGTCGTAGACGCCGCCCTCACCCTCGGGGCCGTTGGCCGGGTACGAGAACTGGTTCCGCCACTGCTCCGAAAGTCCCCCCTCGTACTCGTGGTTTCCGGGCGTGGTCAAGATGTTCTGCGTGCCGAGCGTGTATGAGAAGGCGTCGTAGAGCTCGCCCCACTGCTGGTCGGACTCGGCGTCATTGACCAGGTCGCCGATCTGCAGAACCAGGTCGGCGTTGGGACGGTCGCGGAACGCGTTGCGGACGACCCGCGACGCATCGGACGAGATGCCGTTCTGGATGTCGCCGAGATACACGAACGAGAAGCGGTCGGCATCCGTCGAGGCGGTCTCGAAGTCCTGCCATTCGCTGAAGTTCGTGCCGTCGCCGACACGGTACATGTACGCGACTCCGGGCTGCAGCCCGGAGAGGGTCGCTGTGTGCACCGACTGGGAGTAGCCCAGGTCGGTCGTCTGCTCTGAGCGCTCCTGCGCGACGAGCTGCTGCACGCCGCCGGGATAGGACTGCGCCGTCAGCGTGCGGTACTCGACGATGCCGTCGACGACATCCGTCGAGGTGCGCCACGCGATGACCTGCTGCGTGGTGGGATCGGCGCCGGGAGTGAGGGTGATGCGGTCGGGAACGCGCGCGGCTGCGTAGCGTTCCGCCGCGGGGACGGATGCCGCGTGCGCGGGTGCTGCGACGAGCATGCCCGCCGCGATCACGCCCAGGGCGAGGCCGCCGGCGATCAGCCGTCGGGGTGTGCGGAGACGAGCCATGGCTCAGGACGCCTTTCGGTTGCGGAGAAGAGTGCGGGTGATCAGTGCGGTGCCACCGGCGGCGAGCAGCGTGCCGACCGCGATGATCCCGATGGGCAGCTCGCCGCCAGTCGCCGGAAGCAGCGCGCCGGCGCCGGTTCCGGCGGCGGGACGGGTCACGATGATGTCGGCCGACACCGTGCGGTCGGACTCGAGACCGCGCAGCACGATCGAGTGCTCGCCGGGCTGCGTGTCCTGCGGGATGGTCACGGCCGCCGAGATGGCGCCGGCGTCGCTCGCGGTCGAGAGCGCCAGTGTGACCGGCGTCGAGTGCAGCTCGATCGAGACGCGCTCACCGCCCAGGAAGCCGGTCGCTGAGACGTCCAGCGAACCACCAGGTGCGACGGTGTTGTCGCTGAGCGTGACCGTCGGCTGTTCGGCGCCCGGATCGGTCGGATCGGTCGGATCGGTCGGGTCCGTCGGGTCCGTCGGGTCCGTCGGATCGGTCGGGTCCGTGGGATCGGTCGGGTCCGTGGGATCGGTCGGGTCCGTGGGATCGGTCGGGTCGGTCGGGAGCGGCGGCGGGGCTACGCCCTCGCGGCTGGAGCCCGGGCCGCCCGCCCACAGTTCGTCGTCGGAGACGATCTTGGTCCCGTCGTCCTCTTTCGTGATGGTGAACGCGTCGAACAGGGCCCCGTCGACAGTGCGCGCCTCGACATGCATGCGACCGTCTTCGGTCACGTCCACCGTCTGGAACAGCTGCACGTCACGGCCAACGACTCGCAGGTTGGCGCCGTTGCGCGTCCAGTTGTTGTCGCCCTCGGGGTCGGGAACGTACATCTTGGGGCCGGCGACGCTGACGAGATAGACGGGACCTGTGTGGCTGGTCGAGGCATCCGCTCCCGCAGGGAGGTTTTCCTCGTTGGACACGAGGTTTCCTCTTCCATAGGCGTGGTCGTGGCCCTGGACGACGAGATCGACGTCGTACTCCTCGAACAGCGGCAACCACGCCTCTCGAAGGGCGGCGTTGTCCCTGCCGCTGGTGACCGAGAACACCGGGTGGTGGAAGCTCACGACGCTCCACGGGTTGGGGTTCTCAGCGAGCACCTGCTCGAGCCACGCCGTCTGCGCCTCACGCGACGCAGCGCCCATGGCCTGCGTGCTGTCGAGGCTGATGAAGCGGACGCCCTGGTAGTCGGTGTAGTACACCGTCTCGGCGAGCGTCTCCTGGCCCGAGGGGCCGTTGAGCGGGTATTCGAACTGCGCGCCCCAGTGCCGGGCCAGATCGGGTCCCGGGTAGTACTCGTGGTTGCCCGTGGACGCGATGACATTGAGGTACTGGTTCGAGAAGGCGGCTGCCTCGTGCCACTCGCCCCACTCGGCATCGCTGCTCTCGGTGTCGATAAGGTCCCCCGCGTGCACCACGGCCCGTGCGTAGGGTCGCGCTTCGAACGCCGCGCGGAACGTGCGGGACGTGTACGCCTTGTTGTCGTTCTGCGCGTCACCCTGCACCAGGAAGCTGAAGCCGCCGACCTCGTCTGCGGCGGTGGTGAACTCGAGCCACTCGCTCCAGGTTTCACCGTCTCCGACCCGGTACACGTACGTGGTGCCGGGCTCGAGGGCCTCGATCGTCGCGGAGTGGTGCGCCACGGCGTAGCCGAGGTCGGCGTCGAACTCGGCGGTCGACGTGGCGGCCAGTGTCTGCGCACCGGTGACCAGGCTCGGTCCGCTGAGCGCCCACTGCACCTGTGGGGCGCTGACGGCGTCCGAGGTGCGCCACGTGACGGACTGGCTTGTCGCGGGCGTGGTGGTGGGCGTCAGGATCACCCGGTCGGGGACGGCCGTCGGCTCGTGGACGGTCGCGGGGTTGACGGCTGGCGGCGCGAGGCCACCGCCGGCTGCGACGGCGACACCTCCGCCGACGGTTGTCAGGCCGACGACGACGGCAAGCGCACCTGCCGTCAGCACGGCGGGATGGGCGAATCGGGGCACGCGAAAACACCTCTCGAGGGAGCCGCTGGATCGGGTGGCGGCTCGGTCAGCGCACAAGGCGCGAGCCGCTCCCATGGCGGCCCGAGGAGAGTCTCTCGACCGGTTCGGGCGTATTCGGCGGCTTCGTCGGATCTTCTTCGATCGTTCATACAGCGGCCGAGAGTTCCCCTGCCCGTCGGGCGCGCGAAGCGGGCACGCCGCCTGCAGTTCGGTGTGGCGTCACTCGCCGTTCATCGAGTTCTGGGCTCGGGGCACGCAGACTCCGGTGGACGCAGTCCAACAAGAGGCGGGCTCAGGATGCCGTCGCCTCGTCGCCAGCAGCGTCATCGAGGTCCTCGAGGTCCTCGACCTCCTTCTCCCACGCATCGCGGGCGAGGCGGTACCAGAGGTAGAACGCGAAGCCGGCGAACACGGCCCACTCCGCGGCGTAGAAGATGTTGAGCCAGTTGACGTTCGAGCTCTCGTCGGGA
>JAQSXQ010000090.1 GCA_029256565.1 Mycobacterium sp. | reverse complement strand
CCGATGGTATCGATGCCCAGCCGGTGCAGACGGTCCTCGGCGACCGGTCCGATCCCCCACAGCCGCCGCACCGGCAGGCCGGCGAGCACGGCCTTCTCGGTGGCCCGGTCGACCACGCGGACGCCGTCGGGCTTGGCGAGGTCGGAGGCGATCTTCGCGATCTGCTTGCCCGAGCCCGCGCCCACCGACGCCACGAGACCGGTCTCGGACCGCACCCTGGCGCGCAGGTCCTCGCAGAACGCCTCCACCTCGGCCGCCGTGGCACCGACCAGTTCGGCGGGCTCACCGAACGCCTCGTCGAAGGACAGCTGTTCGAGGACGGGGACCACTGCCCGCACGGTTTCGAGGACTCTTCGGCTGGCGACGCCGTAGACGACGCCGCGCGGGGGCAGGACCACTGCCGCGGCACCGACTTGCCTGCGCGCCTGGTGCATCGGCATCGCCGACCTGGCGCCGAACACCCTTGCCTCGTAACTGGCTCCGGCGACCACCCCGCGTCCGCCGAGTCCGCCGACGAGCACGGGCCTGCCCCGCAGCGTCGGACGCGTCAGAGAGGCCAATGCCGACTTGCCCGGGACTAGCCTGACGGCCATGGACCACGACGTGCCGATCGGCGACGAATCCATCCGTCTTGGC
This sequence comes from Mycobacterium sp., assembly GCA_029256565.1. Taxonomy (GTDB): domain Bacteria; phylum Actinomycetota; class Actinomycetes; order Mycobacteriales; family Mycobacteriaceae; genus Mycobacterium. Next base: position 6,882 of record JAQSXQ010000090.1, on the reverse strand, counting down.
CAGTTCCTGAAGCTGTCGTCGCTCATCGACAGCGGTTCGGACGCGAAGGCTGCGATCGCCGACGGTCTCGTCACCGTCAACGGCGAGGTCGAGGTCCGCCGCGGCCGTCAGCTGCACCCCGGTGACGAGGTGACCATCGGCGGGTCCACGGCGCGGGTGGCCCGTGCATAGCATGACCGCGTGGACAACACGCTCGCCTACATCGACCAGGGCTCGTTCCTCGCGCTGAGGGCACTTGGCCGCGGCCCGCTGATCCAGTTCACCTGGATCTACGACCGTCCAGTCGACCTTCGGGGATTGCGCCGGTTCCACGCCAACCTCGGATTCGGCCTGCTGGGCAGGCGCATCGAGCGTTCGCCGCTCCCCTTCGGCCGCGACAGGTGGGTTGCCGCACCGGGTCCCGCGGCCATCGAGATCGCGGCCGAGGACCGTCGCCGCGAGGACGTCTGGCTGTGGGCCGACGAGCGCGTCCGGGTTCCCATCGATCCGCAGGCCGGGCCGTCGTGGCATCTCGGCGTGCAGCCCCTCACCAACGGCGGGGCGGCGGTGACGCTGGTGGTGTCGCATTCGGTCGGCGACGCGATGGCAATCCACATCGCGATCTCCGACGCGGTGAACGGTGTGCGACGCGACCTCGGGTACCCGCCGCCGGGCTCCCGTACCCGGGCGCGGTCGGTGCGTGAGGACGCCCGGCAGACCGTGCGGGACGTGCCGGACATGGCCAGGGCGGTGGCCTCGGCCGCTCGGGTGGCGCGGGCGGAGCGCGAGAACCTGGCGACGTCGGCCAAGTCGGGTTCCAAGCAGCGGGGACGCGGCACGGCCGAGCAGATCGTCGTGCCCAACGCAACGGTGTTCATCGACCTCGAGCACTGGGACGAGCGGGCGAAGAGCCTCAACGGCACCAGCAATGCGTTGTTCGCCGGCTTCGGAGCCCGGCTCGGGCAACTCCTCGGCCGGGTGGGCGACGACGGGTTCGTCAGGCTGTCGCTGCCCGTCAGCGAGCGCGCACCCGGTGATACCCGCGCCAACGCACTCACCGAGGCGACGGTCGTGGCCGACCCCGCGAAGGTCGTCACCGATCTCGCCGATCTGCGCCGGGACATCAAGCGGGCGTTGACCGCTCTCGCCGAGGCGCCCAACGAACTGCTCGGCCCCCTGGCGCTGGTACCGCTGACCCCGGCGCCGCTGGTGCGCCGACTCGAGGGCATGGTGCAGCAGGTGGGCAGTCCGATCGGCTGCTCGAACCTCGGCGAGTTCGCAGCGGAGGTCAACCGCCCCGACGGCACCGATGCCGACTACTTCGCGGCCAGGCTGCTCGAGCCCAAGGTCACGACGAAGGTCCTCGACCGGATGGGCGGCTCACTCTTCCTGGGCTGCACGCGCATTCATGGCCGCATGTCGGTGTCGGTGGCCAGTTGGGTGCCCGGCGGAACGAACACCCGCGCGGCCCTGCGGGATGCGGTCGGTCAGGCGCTGGCCGACATGCAACTCACCGGCGCCGTCGAATGACCGTCACGCCTTCGCCAGCGCGACCCTGACGCCGTCACCGATCTCGGTGCCGTCGACCGGGTCACCGAAGTCGAAGCTGGTGGCCAGGATCTCCTTGGCGATCAGGTCGGCGTGCGTGCGCGCCCACTCCTCGCGTTCACCGGGCACGGCGACGACGACGCGGATGCGGTCGGACACGTCGAGACCCGACGACTTGCGCAGATCCTGCAGTTCGCGGATCCGGTCCTTGGCCCAGCCCTCGGCCTCGAGTTCGGGCGTGACCTCGCCGTCGAGCACCACCAGCCCGGCGCCGTCGGGCAGCGCCGCGGTGAAGTCGGGGTCGGCCGCGACGAGCCGCGAGCTGTACTCCTCCGGAAGCAGCGTCGCCGGTCCCGCCGTCAGTGTGCCGTCGGCGTTGACGACGCCCTGACCGGACTTGACGGCCTTGATCGCCGCCTGCACGTCCTTGCCGATCCGGGGTCCCGCAGCACGTGCGTTGACCGTGAGTTCGAAGCGGCCGTAGGCGGGAACGTCGTCGGTCAGCTCGACGGTCTTGACGTTCAGTTCGTCGGCGATGAGGTCGACGAACGGACACAGCCGCTCCGGATCATCTACGGCCACGGTCAATTTGGGCAACGGCAGCCGCACCCGCAGCTTCTTGGCCTTGCGCAGTGACGACCCGGCCGAGCAGACGTCGCGGACCTGGTCCATGGCGGCCACCAGCTCCGGGTCCGCAGGCACGACACCGGGTTCCGGCCAGTCGGTCAGGTGTACGGATCGTTCCCCCGTGACGCCACGCCAGATCACCTCGGCGACCAACGGCAGCAGTGGCGCCGCGAGCCTGCCGGTCACCTCGAGGACGGTGTGCAGGGTGTCGATCGCATCGGCGTCCTCCTCCCAGAACCGCGAACGCGACCGGCGCACATACCAATTGGTCAGTGCCTCGGTGAACTGCCGCAGCTGGTCACACGCGACGGAGATGTCGCAGACGTCGAGCGAGGCCGTGAGATCGTCGCGCAGCACGGCGAGCTTGGCCAGCACGTACCGGTCCAGCACGTGTGGCGAGTCGGTGCGCCAGGTGCCCTTCTTCGGCGCGTACAGCGACAGGAACGTGTAGGCGTTCCAGAACGGCAGCAGCACCTGACGGACCCCGTCGCGGATGCCCTGCTCGGTGACGACGAGGTTGCCGCCCCGCAGGATCGGCGACGCCATGAGGAACCACCGCATCGCGTCGGACCCGTCGCGGTCGAACACCTCCCTGACGTCGGGGTAGTTGCGCAGCGACTTGCTCATCTTCTGACCGTCGTTGCCCAGCACGATGCCGTGCGCGACGCACGCCTTGAACGCGGGCCGGTCGAACAGCGCGGTGGCCAGGACGTGCAGGGTGTAGAACCAACCGCGGGTCTGACCGATGTACTCGACGATGAAATCGCCTGGGAAGTGCGCTTCCTCGTTGCCTGATCCGTCGAACCAGTCCTGGTTCTCGAACGGGTAGTGCACCTGGGCATAGGGCATCGACCCGGAGTCGAACCACACGTCGAGGACGTCCTCGATGCGACGCATCGTCGACCTGCCGGTGGGGTCGTCGGGATTGGGTCGCGTCAGTTCGTCGATGTAGGGCCGGTGCAGATTGTCGGGCCGTACGCCGAAGTCGCGCTCCAGCTCGTCGAGGCTGCCGTAGACGTCGATGCGCGGGTAGGCGGGGTCGTCGGACTTCCACACCGGGATCGGCGTGCCCCAGTACCGATTTCGCGAGATCGACCAGTCCCGTGCGCCGGCCAGCCACTTGCCGAACTGCCCGTCCTTGACGTGCTCGGGGTACCAGGTGATCTGCTGGTTCAGCTCGACCATGCGGTCCCGGAACGCGGTGACCTTGACGAACCACGACGAGACGGCGCGGTAGATCAGTGGGTTCCGGCACCGCCAGCAGTGCGGGTAGGAGTGCTCGTAGGTCTCGTGCCGCAGGAGCAGCGGCGCGTTCACCGCGGCCGGTCCGGTGCCGTTCTTGAGATCGCGGATGATGTTGGGGTTCGCCTCGAACACCTGCAGGCCGACGTAGTCGGGCACGGTCGCGTCGAACCGTCCCTTGGCGTCGACCGGGGTCACCGCAACGATGCCCGCGGCGTCCGCGGTGGCCTTGTCGTCCTCGCCGTAGGCCGGCGACATGTGCACGAGCCCGGTGCCGTCCTCGGTGCTGACGAAGTCGGCGGGCAGCACCTGGAAGGCGTTGGCCGCCTGCTCGGAGTCCACGAAGTACGGGAACGGCGGCAGATAGCGCAGGCCGAGCAGCTGGTGCCCGGTGTAGGTGGCGACCACGGTCGGCTCTTCGCCGAGTTCGCGCGCGTACGCCCCGAGCCGGGCCTGGGCGATGACGAGACGACGACCGTCTGCCTCGACCACCGCGTACACGACGTCGGGATTGACCGCGACCGCCTGGTTGGACGGCAGCGTCCACGGCGTCGTCGTCCAGACCAGTAGGTACGCGCCGTCGAGGTCGGCGTTTCCTCTGTCGTGCTCCTCGCGCAAGCGCTCGTCGGCGATCCGGAACCCGACGGTCAACGCGGGATCCTGCCTGCTCTGGTAGACGTCGTCGTCCATGCGCAACTCGTGGCTCGACAGCGGGGTCTCGTCGTTCCAGCAGTACGGCAGGACGCGGTTGCCCTCGTACGCCAGACCCTTGTCCCACAACTGCTTGAACGCCCAGATCACCGACTCCATGAAGCCGGGGTCCAGCGTCTTGTAGTCGTTGTCGAAGTCGACCCAGCGGGCCTGGCGGGTCACGTAGTCGCGCCACTCACCGGTGTACTTCAGCACCGACGCACGGCACGCGTCGTTGAACTTCTCGATGCCCATCTCGTCGATCTGGGCCTTGTCGGTGATGCCGAGTTGGCGTTGCACCTCGAGTTCGGCGGGCAGGCCGTGGGTGTCCCAGCCGAATCGGCGTTCGACCTTGTAACCGCGCATCGTCCGATAGCGCGGCACGATGTCCTTGACGTAGCCGGTCAGCAGATGCCCGTAGTGCGGGAGGCCGTTCGCGAACGGCGGCCCATCGTAGAAGACGTACTCCTCGGCGCCGTCGCGTCGGTCGATGCTGGCGCGGAAGGTGTCGTCGGCGGCCCAGAACTCGAGCACGTCGAGTTCCAGCGCGGGAAAGTCCGGCGTGCCGCCGGCAGGCTTCGGGTATGCGCTCACTCGTGCGTCGTCTCCTGTGCCGAATTTGAGGCCTCCGGCCTCGGGAGCCGAAGGTTCAGGCACGGGGACGACGTCGCGCACGTGCGCGATCACCGCGGTACCACCCCGCTTGCGCACCAGGTGCGCCGCTCGTGGAGGCTATGACGGGCCCACCCGTTCGGTTCTACTGAGCGCTCGAGAAAGCGCGGTTCTTCCGAAGGCTCCCCGGTGATGGCCGGATCGACGCCGCGTTCCTAGATTCTAGGAACGACTAGATTCTAGGCTCTCGTGACGTCGGGTTCCCAACTGGTCGGGAGGCGACTAGTAGGACATCGCGAGTTCGGCGCTGTTCAAGATGGGCGCCGACGCCTCGGACGTCAGTTCGATGAGCGCGAACGGCAGTTGCTCTGCGAGCTCTTCGATCGTGTACGGCTCGAAGCTGCGCGCGTCGTACCACCACTCGAGGACCACGACGCCGTCACGGCGGCGTGCGTGCAACTCGAGACCGTGTCCCCAGCCGGCCGGGCCGGGAGTGACGTCGTCGACCGCGAGCAGCACGTTGGCGACGGCGGCGTGGTCGGCGAACTCGTGCAGCGCACGATGCAGCGAGAGTGCGGCGACGGCATGGTGCACGGTGGCGAGCATGTCCGTCGCGGGCACGGCCGACGGGCCTGCGCACGACAGGGCCACCGGGTGCACGGAGGTCCCGATCCCCGTGAGGTCGACCGCTATGACGCCGGCGCCGACGGTCCGGTCGATGGCACGACCGAGCGCAGCGAGCAGGACTTCCTCCGCCGTCAGCCCGAGCGCGGCGCACGCCCCGTCGAGTTCCATGGTGAGGACATCGGACAGGGTCGCGGAATGCCGCGCGAGATCGTCGCGCACCGGCCGGCCATCGGCGTCGTAATCAGTCAGCTGCATGTTTGCGCACATCATGTGGGGAACGGTACAGGGTCATTCCCAGAATTGGGATACCTCTGCCAAAACCGTGACGGCCATGTCAATTAAGAGCAACCACTCCAGGATCTGGCTTGCGCTGCCCAAATCCGGGATGGCCAGCTATGGTGTAGCGATGCCCCGCACGGATGAGAACGGCCGGCAGCTCAAGGCGCTGCTCGACTACCTGCTGGATGGCGACATCGACGCCAAGGCCATCTATGACGCCTTGGGCACGTCGAGCAGCACGTATTACCGACGCATCAAGGAGCCGGACTACCCGAACGCCGAGGAGTTGCGGCGGGTGGCGGATCGCTTCGACCTCAGCTATCCCGACCTGCAGGTTCGGTTTGGCCTGATGAGTCGCGAAGAGGTCTGGAGCTATCTCGACTCCGCCCCGCTCAGCGTGGCCACCGTCACCGAGCCAGTTACTTCACAACGCACGGTTCGGCGACAGAAGTTGTCCCAGTTGGTGCCACGGCAAGACGCGCCGCCGCTTTAGCGATAGGCTTTGCTGAACAGCAATTCCGCTCGAAGGCGAATTCCATGGCCCTGGCAGTACTCATCGCGATCACGATCGCGTGTGTGGCATGGAGTTTGTGGATTCGCCGGGTGACCTGGTCATGCCGCTGGGAGGTCGCCGCCACCCTCAACGTCGCACTTCAGGGCGGTGCTGTCCTGCTGATGTCGCCGCTGGCGTCGGAGACGCTGGGCCATTGGCTGCACGCCCTGACCGGCAAGTGGAATCTCGAGGACTACCTCGGCCACGACCTCTACATCGTCGCCGCGTCGGCCGTCGTCTACAACGCGCTCGGCCGTTTGCAGGACGACCATGCACTGCAGCGGACGTTCAAGCAGTACGTCGAACTCCCCGCCACCATCTGCATCCCCCTCCTGCTGGTGGCCTTCTCGCTGGGCAACGGTGCCGCGATCTACCGCCCCGACTTCTTCAAGGTCCCGACCGACTTCTGGCTCGGCTCCTACTGGGTGCTGCTCTGCGGCACGTTGATCTACCTGCTCGGATATGGCTCCCGCGCCCTGCTGATCCTGCGCAAGGACCCACGCTCGCGCAGGATCGCCAACATCTACCTGTTCGCGTCGTTCTGCGGGATCATGGCGTGCGTCGTGCGCATCGTCACCTCCTTCGTGCCGGCACTGCAGCCGGTCGAGAACGGCACGCTGGTCTGGTTCTTCGCCTGCATGTGCGGCGCGGCCTTCGCGCTCACCTCCGCGCATTCCTGGCGCATCAAGACCAAGTGGTTCTCGACGGCCGATCGCTGAGGCTCT
>JAQSXQ010000089.1 GCA_029256565.1 Mycobacterium sp. | reverse complement strand
GCTGGTCCGGATCGACGATCCGCTGCTGCGCGTCCCGCAGCTCGCGATCCACCTCTCCGAGGACCGCAAGGGCGTCGAACTCAACCCGCAGCGCCACCTCAACGCCGTGTGGGGCTCGGGCGACGGCATCGGTGACTTCATCGGCTACGTCGCCGAGCACGCCGACGTCGACCCGGGTGACGTGCTGGCCGCCGACCTGATGACCCACGACCTGACCCCGTCGACGCTGATCGGGGCCGACCGCGACCTGGTGAGCGCGCCACGGCTCGACAACCAGGGCACCTGCTACGCGGGGCTCGAGGCGTTCCTCGCCGCGCAACCGGGGGAGCACATACCGGTGCTGGCACTGTTCGACCACGAGGAGGTCGGGTCGACGTCCGACCACGGTGCGCAGTCGGATCTGCTGTCGACGGTGCTCGAGCGGATCACCCTCGCGGCGGGCGGGAGCCGTGAGGACTTCCTGCGGCGGCTGTCCGGGTCGATGGTGGCCTCGGGCGACATGGCGCATGCCACCCATCCGAACTACCCGGACCGGCACGAACCCGGCCACCTGATCGAGGTCAACGGCGGACCGGTGCTCAAGGTGCAGCCGAACCTGCGCTACGCCACCGACGGACGCACCGCCGCGGCGTTCGCCCTGGCCTGCGAGCAGGCCGGTGTGCCGATGCAGCGCTACGAGCACCGCGCCGACCTGCCGTGCGGCTCGACGATCGGGCCGATGACCGCCGCGGGCACCGGGATCCCGACGGTCGACGTGGGCGCGGCCCAACTCGCGATGCACTCGGCGCGCGAACTCATGGGCGCCGCCGATGTGGCGTCGTATTCCGCTGCGCTGCAAGCGTTCCTAGCTCCCGAGTAGGCCGCCCAGGTCCGGCCGGCCACCGAGTCGCTGAACCGTGGCGCCCGCCGCGGCCGAGGCCAACTCGCCGGCCCGGCGTGGATCGTCGCCGCGGCACAGCGCCGTCACCAGCCCGGCCATGAAGGCATCGCCGGCGCCGGTCCGGTCGACGACGGGGACGTCGGCATGCGGGAACAGTGCACTGTCGCCGTCCCACACCAAGAGGTCGCCCACGTCCGGCACGGCGAGTGCGACGAGGTCGGGTCCCCTGCCGAGCAACTGCCTACCCAGGTCCGTCGCGTCGTCCACCGTTCGCACGGCCTGACCGGCGAGCAAATCCGCCTCGGTCGCGTCGGCCCGCAAGACGTCCACCGACGGGAGCAGGTCGTCGAGGTCGTCGGTGTCCGGGGCGCCGTCGACCAACACTCGGGCACCCAGTCGGGAGGCGTGACGGGCGGCGGCGAGCACGGTGGCCGCCGGCTGCTGAGACTGGATGCTGACCGCGTCGGCGGTCCGGAACAGCGTCGAACACCGATCGAGGTCGTCGACGGTGACCAGCGACGTCTGCGGAACGTCCTCGACGAGCAGTCGCGTCGCACCACCATCGACGACGTCGAGAAGCAGCGCGGTGGGACCGCGCCGGGCCACGCAGCCGACGTCGATGCCGTCGCGGGCTGCCTGGCGCAGCAGCGCCGTCCCCTGGACGTCGTCGCCGACGACCCCGATCAGCGCGGTCTCCACGCCCAGTTGGGCCAGTCCGACCGCCTGATTGGCGCCCTTGCCGCCCAGCGTCTCGCGACGGTCGCTGCCGGAGGCCGTCCCGCCAGGGCGCGGGAGGTCGTCGACGCGCAGCACCAGATCGCGGCCAATCTGTCCGATCACCACCACACCCATGGCGGCGGTGTGCCCGCTGTCCGGCCCGTCAATCCGACCCCGAGGCGTCGGTCCGATCGGTTAGCGTGCCGGATATGCCACTTGACATGGAGATGGTCACGTTCGACTGCGAGAATCCCGACACGCTCGCCGCCTGGTGGGCCGACGCCGTCGGCGGTGAGGTCAACGCCGTCGCGCCAGGCGAGTTCGTCATGGTCGCGCGGCCGAAGGGCCCAACGCTGGGCTTCCAGCGAGTGCCCGATCCCACGCCCGGGAAGAACAAGGTGCACCTCGACTTCCACGCGGACGACAGGGAGGCCGAGGTCGCCAGGCTCGTCGCCGCGGGCGCCACGGATCTGGGTCGCAACAGCTTCGGTCCGGAGTTCGAATGGGCGACGCTGGCCGACCCGGAGGGCAACGCGTTCTGCGTCGCGGGCAAGTAGCGGCCGGGTGGGCGGTGACGGGCGTCACCGATCGGGCGCACCGCGGACGGCCGTCGTTCGTTCGCGGGCGTCCGAACGCCTAAACTGTCTTCGTGACGTCTGGGTTTGCCGAATCCGTCCCCGCAGTTGACACCGTTTCGCTCGCCTCGGCGAGCCCCGACCAGCCTCAGCCCTTCCGCGAACTCGGGCTCAAGGACGACGAATACGACCGGATTCGCGAGATCCTCGGCCGTCGCCCCACCGACGCGGAACTCGCGATGTACTCGGTGATGTGGAGCGAGCACTGCTCCTACAAGTCGTCGAAGGTGCACCTGCGCTACTTCGGCGAGACCACCACCGAGGCGATGCGCACCTCGATGCTCGCCGGCATCGGCGAGAACGCAGGCGTCGTCGACATCGGCGACGGCTGGGCCGTGACGTTCAAGGTGGAGTCGCACAACCATCCGTCCTACGTCGAGCCCTACCAGGGTGCGGCCACCGGCGTGGGCGGCATCGTCCGCGACATCATGGCGATGGGCGCACGCCCGGTCGCGGTGATGGACCAACTTCGCTTCGGCGCAGCCGACGCCCCCGACACCCGGCGCGTCCTCGACGGCGTGGTGCGCGGCGTCGGCGGTTACGGAAACTCGTTGGGACTGCCCAACATCGGCGGCGAAACCGTGTTCGACCCCAGTTATGCCGGCAACCCCCTGGTCAACGCACTGTGCGTCGGCGCGCTGCGCAAGGAGGACCTGCACCTGGCCTTCGCCTCGGGCACCGGCAACAAGATCATCCTGTTCGGCGCGCGCACCGGCCTCGACGGCATCGGCGGCGTGTCGGTGCTGGCGTCGGAGACCTTCGGCGGCGACGAGGGCGAGGGCCCCGGCCGCAAGAAGCTGCCGGCCGTGCAGGTCGGCGATCCGTTCATGGAGAAGGTGCTCATCGAGTGCTGCCTCGAGCTGTACGCGGCCGGTCTGGTGATCGGCATCCAGGATCTCGGCGGTGCCGGATTGTCCTGCGCCACATCGGAACTGGCATCCGCCGGTGACGGTGGCATGTCGATCGAGCTGGAGAAGGTGCCGCTGCGCGCCAAGTTCATGACCCCCGCCGAGGTGCTCTCCAGCGAGTCGCAGGAGCGCATGTGCGCCGTCGTCGCACCGGAGAACGTCGAGGAGTTCATGGCGGTGTGCCGCAAGTGGGAGGTGCTCGCCACGGTCATCGGCGAGGTCACCGACGGCGACCGGCTGCAGATCACCTGGCACGGCGAGACCGTCGTCGACGTCCCGCCCCGCACCGTGGCCCACGAGGGTCCGGTGTACGAACGCCCGGTCGAGCGTCCCGACACCCAGGACCGGCTCAACGCCGACACCTCGGCGCACCTGCCCCGCCCGAAGACCGGTGAGGAACTGCGCGCGACGCTGCTCGAGATGATCGGCAGCCCGCACCTGTGCAGCCGCGCGTTCATCACCGAGCAGTACGACCGCTACGTGCGCGGCAACACCGTGCTGGCCGAACACGCCGACGGCGGCGTGTTGCGCATCGACGAGAAGACCGGACGCGGCGTCGCCGTGGCCACCGACGCGTCGGGCCGCTACACCGTGCTCGACCCGTACACCGGCGCGCAGCTGGCCCTGGCCGAGGCGTACCGCAACGTCGCGGTCACCGGCGCACAGCCCGTCGCCGTGACCAACTGCCTCAACTTCGGTTCCCCCGAGGACCCCGGCGTCATGTGGCAGTTCTCCCAGGCCGTGCGTGGTCTCGCGGATGGCTGTGCAACCCTTGGCATCCCGGTCACCGGCGGCAACGTCAGCTTCTACAACCAGACCGGCACGACGCCGATCCACCCGACCCCGGTGGTCGGAGTGCTCGGCGTCCTCGACGACGTGAAGCGTCGCATCCCCACCGGCCTCGGCAGCGAGCCCGGTGAGACGCTGATGTTGCTCGGCGACACCCGCGACGAGTTCGACGGCTCCATCTGGGCGCAGGTCACCGCCGACCACCTCGGTGGACTCCCGCCCACGGTCGACCTCGAGCGCGAGAAGCTGCTGGCCGAGGTGCTCGCCTCGGCGTCGCGCGACGGACTCGTCTCTGCCGCACACGATCTCAGCGAGGGCGGTTTGATCCAGACTGTCGTCGAGGCCGCGATGGCGGGCGAAACCGGTTGCCGCATCATCCTTCCCGAGGATGCCGACCCCTTCGTCACGCTCTTCTCCGAGTCAAGTGGCCGCGTGCTCGTCGCCGTCCCGCGCACCGAGGAGAGCCGGTTCCGCGCGATGTGCGAGGCGCGCGGACTGCCCGCCACCCGGATCGGCGTCGTCGACGACGGCAGCGACGACGTCGAGGTGCAGGGTCAGTTCACCATCGGCCTCGACGAACTGCGACGCACGTCGGAGGGTGTGCTGCCCGGACTGTTCGGGTGAGACCCCCGGCCCACACCCGACACCCCCTTCTGGTCTGGGCCTGGGGACTGATCCGACTCGACTTCGTCGGGGTCGGATTCGGTGCACTGTTCTTCTGCCTGTCGCTCACGCCGTCACTGCTGCCGCGGGACTGGTTGTTCCAGGGTCTGATCGGCGGCACCAACGCCGCGATCGGCTACGCCATCGGCGTGCTGGTCGGAAAGGCGGTGCGCCGCTTCGTCCTCCGTGGCCGTCGGTGGTGGCCACCGCCGCAGCGGATCCTCGCCGCGATGAAGGTCGCCACGGTGGCCGCGGCGATCGGCGCGTCGCTGCTGATGCTGATTCCCGCCGCGGGGTGGCAGCGGCAGGTGTCGGCGCTGATGGGCATCGAGGGACCCGAGACGCCGGCCTACCTCCGCACCCTGATGGTCTCGGTGCTCGTCGGCGGGGCCTGCGTCGGCGCCTCCCGCGTGCTGCTGGACGCGGTCAAGGTGCTGGCGCGGCTCATCATCCGGCGCTGGCACCTGCACAGCGAGGTGGCACTGTTCATCGGCGCCGGCGTCATGGTGGTGCTGCTCGTGATGCTCGTCAACGGCGTGCTCTACCGCGGCTTCCTGGCCGGGGCCAGCGTCGTGTTCCAGCCGCAGAACTCGACCACCCGCGACGGGGTGGTCCAGCCGACCGCGCCCGAGAGATCGGGCAGCTCAACCTCCTTCGCGCCGTGGGACACGCTCGGCTTCCAGGGCCGCAACTTCGTCGCCACCGGCCCGGACGTCGACGCGCTGGTCCGGGTCAACGGCCGGCCCGCCAAGGAGCCCATCCGGGTGTACGCCGGGTTGCAGACTGCCGACACCGATGCCGCGCGGATGGACGTCGTCATCCGGGAACTGGACCGCACCGGCGCGTTCGATCGCCAACTACTCGTCATCATCCCGACCACGGGCACCGGATGGGTGAATCCGGTGGCCGCCCGCGCGATCGAGACGATGTACAACGGCGACACCGCGCTCGTCGGCGTGCAGTACTCGTACCTGCCGAGCTGGATCTCGTTCCTCGGCGACCGGGAGAAGTCCATCGAGTCGGGCCGGATGCTGATCGACGCCGTGCACGACCGCTGGCAGCAGCTGCCACCCGACCGGCGTCCCAAGCTCGTCCTCTACGGCGAGAGTCTGGGCTCGATGGCCGGCCAGGGCGCATTCGGGTGGCTGCCCGACATCGCGGCCATGGACTTCTCCGCGGTGCTGTGGGTCGGCCCGCCGCACGAGAGTTCGCTGTGGAGCGGCCTGGTCGCGCGCCGCGACCCCGGCACCCGCGAGGTCGAGCCGCGCTACGACAACGGGCGCACCGTGCGGTTCACCCAGGCCGCCGATGCCGACGACATCGCGCGGATCGCCGAACCCCGGTGGGACGGCACGCGGGTGCTGTTCCTGCAGCACGCGTCGGACCCCATCATCTGGTGGTCGCCGAATCTCGTGTTCTCCCGGCCGGATTGGCTCGTCGAGGCGCCGGGCGCGGATCGGACCGCCTCGATGCGCTGGTATCCGATCGTCACCTTCTGGCAGGTCAGCGCGGACATGACCAACGCCTCGGGAGTGCCGGGTGGGCACGGGCACAACTACGGCGACTCCGTCCTCGACGGCTGGGCCGCCGTCATCGCGCCCGACGGGTGGACCGCCGAGGACACCGAACGGGTCCGCGGCTCCCTCGAGGAGTCGCGGGCCGTCGACGGACCCGAGTACTGATGCGCAAGGCGGGGGCGCTCGCCGTCGCGCTGGTCGCGTGGAGTGGCCTCGTCGGACCGAGGCTGCCGCCACGCGCCAGGCTGCTGGTGCACGGCACCCTCGCCGGTCTACTGGCCCGACGCACAGGAGCACCTCTCGGGCTGATGCCGCCCGACCTGTGGCGCGGCGTTGGCCTCGGGCTGCCGGTCGCCGCCGCGGTGTCGGCGGCGGTCGGAACGTCGGCTCTCGCGCCACCGGTGCGGCGCGGCATGGCGGCCCGGGAACTGCCCGACTCGGTGCCCGAGTGGCTGCTGGCTCACATCCCGCTCGGCACGGTGTGGAGCGAGGAGGTGGCCTACCGCGCCGTGCTCGGCACCATGGCAGCCGACGCCCTCGGACCGCGAGCAGGCCGGCTGCTGCAGGCGACGGCGTTCGGCCTCTCGCACGTGCCGGACGCGCGCGCCGCGGGGGAGCCGGTGCTGGGCACCGTACTGGTGACCGGTGTGGCGGGCTGGTGCTTCGGCTGGCTGTACGACCGGACCGGCAGCCTCGCCGCCTCGATGCTCGCGCACCTCGCCATCAACGAGGCGGGCGCGGTGACCGCGGTGTTGGTGCGGCGGCCGCGCTAGACGTCGCGGGCGTCGGCCCGCAGCAGGTGCGGTTCGGTGTCGACGTCGTCGATGCCGAAGCCGATGATGCGCCTCGGCGTGATCCGGATGATCGCGGTGTCCAG